>JAJZEG010000373.1 GCA_021828605.1 Pseudomonadota bacterium
AAAATGACCGGCTTTGGCCGGGTCTTCATGCAGGGTATAGCCGATACAGCCCGGCTCGGCGCGGGTCGCGCGCACCAAAGTGATCAAAGCGGCCCGGATCGCGGCTTCGGCGCCGGGTTGGGCCTGCACATGGGCAATCACCCGAATTTCATGATTTTGCGACATTTTCGCTCCCCTTCATTGGTCTCATTAACGCCCGTGTCGCTGATACAGCGAGCGGTCGTGACTGGATGCGTCCCGACCGCTCGATAGAGGTGCTTTTAGTCAGCGCCGAACAGTTCGGGTTCACCCGAGAGAATCGTCGCCTTGGCTTCCTCAGGATCGACCATGCCGGAATTCATCGCAATGAACAGCATGACCAGGCTGAACACCACCAAAATCGCCGAATCGGTAACCTGGTTGAGCAAGCCGGTGCCGCCGACCAGACCTTTCGGACCCAAATAAGTCAGCAGCCACATGCCAAAGAAATACGGTGCCAGCCACCAGGCACCGCGCCAATGCAGATTGCCGAAACCAACCCCGAAAATTCCCTCATAGGCGATATAAACAATGGCAAACACCGCGATCAGGCCGAACAGAAAATTATCGGTATGCGCCCCACTCCAGAAAATGATGAAATTGGAAATGATGAAGGCGACACCGGCGACAATCGGCGCGCCGGATAGCAAAAACGGACGCGGGAACTGCGTTTGCGGCATGGTTTTCCGCAAGGTGAGCAACACCACCGGGCCAGTGCCATAGGACAGTACCGTGGCCGAGGAAATGAAGGTCACAATACCCTGCCAGGACGGAAACGGCACCAGGAACAGCAGGCCGACCAGGAAGGTGATGATCACGCCGACCACAGGCACACCGACGCTGGAGAGTTTGGCGAAAAAATTGCCGCCGATCAGACCTTCCTTGCCGGTCGCATAGAGCACGCGCGAGGTGGTGGTGAAGTAAATAATGCCGGTGCCCGAGGGCGAGATGAAGGCATCGATATACAGCAAGGTCGCCAACCAGCCGACCCCAGCCAGGCTCGCCAAGCCTGCAAACGGGCCGAACGCGCCTTGGAAGTTCAGATTGGCCCAGCCTTTCGCCAAATCGGCGGTCGGCACCGCGCCGATAAACACAATTTGCAGACCGGCATAAATCACCAGCCCGATCACTACGGAGCCGACAATCGCGATCGGCAGGAAGCGTCTGGGGTTGCTCGATTCACCAGCAAGCTCCACCGCTTGGCGAAAGCCCAGATAAGAGAACACGATACCCGAGGTGGCAACGGCGGAGAAAATACCCGAGACCCCGGCAGGCGCGAAGCCATGCGAGGTGAAATTGCTGGCATGGAAACCCGCAAACAAAAACACGATAATGGTGAGGGCTGGAATCGCGAGCTTCCACCAGGTCAGCGTGCTGTTGATCGTCAATACCAGCTTGATCGCCAGCATATTGATCACGGCGAAAATCGCGAGCAGCACTGCCGAGGCGAAAAAACCCTCGGCGGTCAGCACGCCAGCCTTGTTGACCAGACCTGCAATGTAATTGCTGGCATAGGTGATCACCGCCGACGCCTCGGCCGGCGCGACCGAGGCATAGCCCAGGAACACCACGAAGCTGAGCATGGTCGCCATCAGATTGCCATGCGATAATTTCGGAAACGCAATCACCGCCCCGCCACGCGGGAAGGCGGTGGCCAGTTCGGCATACACGAAGGAGAGTAGTAACACCGCAAATCCGCCAATCGCCCAGGCGATCAATGCCGACGGTCCAGCGATTTTGGCGGCGGTGAGCGGGCCGAGCAACCAGCCCGAACCGATGATCCCGCCCAGACTCGCAAACAGCAAGCCGATGATCCCCGCATCACGTTTGAGTTTGACATTCATGCCGTCGGCCATAATGGTCTCCTTGTGAATTGACGGTTGCGGCTCGGTGCGTCGCGTCGGGCGACACACAATAATGTGTCCAGCAAACGGCGATCATGTCAACTTCATTACTAAATGGATCATCATATTCATGGATGATGTCGTGACCGGGCCGAGCGCCCGGCTGCTGATGATCGATTTGTAATGCCATCACGCCCCGGTTCTGAAAAACAATAATATACTGATTTTATTTATTATTATTGATAAATTTTCGTGCTCTGGCGATTGGTCGACCACCCGCCGACATGGTTTGCGGCTTGTTTGGCCCCGGCAAACCTCCATCTTGATGAGCAGTGAACATGGAGTGCGAATCATGGACGAGAACGAGATTTCCGGCACCGCGCGCGATTTTATCGGCAAGGCCAAAGAAGGTTTGGGGTCGGCGACCGGCGATGAGGGGCTGCGCAGCGAAGGCATGGCCGATCAGGTTGCTGGCAAGGCGCAGAAAGCCTATGGCGCAGCCAAGGAGGCGATCGGTGAGGCGGCTGATGCGGCAGCGCAGAGCAGCGTGACCCAGCCTTTGCTCGATTTCGTAAAAAGCCAGCCGGTACTTGCGTTGTTAGCGACCGCGACCGCCAGCTACATGCTGGCGATGCTGGTGCATAGCGGCAAACGCTGATCCCGATCAGTCGATGCGGGCCAGCCCCTGAGCAAACCGTGCGGCGTTTTTCACATAAAACATCGCCGATTGACGCAATTGGTTTGCTGCCTGCTCAGGGAGGCTGCGTTTCACGCTGGCTGGCGCACCGACAATCATCGAATTGGGCGGAAATACCTTGCCCTCGGTGACCAGAGCATGGGCACCGACGATGCTGTTCTCGCCGATCACCGCGCCATTCAGAATAATCGCGCCCATGCCAATCAGGCTGCCCCGGCCAATGGTGCAGCCATGCAGCGTCACCGAATGACCGATGGTGCACTCCTCCTCAATCGTCAGCGGTGAACCGATATCGGTGTGCAAAACGCAATTTTCCTGAATATTACTGCGCGCACCAAGCGTTATCCATTCATTATCGCCGCGCAGCACCGCCCCAAACCAAACGCTCGATTGTGCACCAAGGCGGATTTTGCCGATGAGTTGCGCAGTCGGCGCGATCCAGGCGCTGCCATCGGCGGGTAATTCGGGGGCAATAGTGTCAAGAGCGTATAAGGGCATGGGTCTCTCCAACTTGGTTATCGGCACCAACAGCGAAGCGAATTAATCCAGGGGCCGCGAGCACTAAAGCGCAGCCACTCCAGACCATGAACTCGGTATTCGGCCAACCGGCGACGATCGCACCGGCAACAGCACCCATCGCCAAAGTCAGGCTGGGCAGCACATCGCGCCAATCGCGCACAACACCATAATCGCGCGTCGTTAGGCGCAGCAGCGCAATGATGACCGGGGCCGCTAGAACCGCGAACGGGGCATCACGATAGCGCGGATCAAACACCAGCATCATTTGAATAATGGCTGCGCTGATCAGGAACAAATTCCATAAATGATCAAACCCGTGGCGCCGCCAATCGCGCAGGCGCGCATAGCCAAACAGGGTCGCGCGCAGCAGCCAGATCGTCTCACCCGCAGCCATCCCCCCTGCCCTGCTTGCCCGCATCCGGCGCAGATAAAGCCAGGCCAGCAAGGTCTGTGCAGGCAGATTGATCACCGCACAAATCATCAGCGAATAATCATAAAGCTCATGCCAGGTGATCGCACCCGCATAGGCCAGGCCATTGGCCAGTGCGAAGGCGCCAACCATGCCGCGCGTCGCGCGCACCCCACTCCCGATGATCAGGATCAAGGCCAGCACCACCGCGCTGAGCGCATAAATCGGCCAATGCGGCATCTCGACCACCGGGCCTTTGAGCGGGAATTTCGGCTGACGTTGCGCATTCCAAATGCCCCAATTCGCGCCAGCGACGCCTTCATCGTGATATTTCCAGTTCTGATCAAACGCCTCGATCAAATTATAATCAACGTGATCCCGATCCGCGAGTGTCACGAATTTGCGCAGAAAAATCGCCTCATTGACCCGCGAGGGTGCCGCATCGCCACGCCAGCGCCCCCGGCTCGGCCAGCCGGTTTCCCCCACCGAAATCCGCTTGCCCGGAAACAGCCGCTTGGTTTTAGCAATGGTGCGCGCGATACGCTTGATCGCCGCATTCACATTCACCGGATGATTCTGCCAATAAGGCAGCAAATGGATCATCACGATATCGACATGTTTCGCCACTTGCGGAAATTGAAACCAGAAGCTCGCCACATCCGCATAGGCCACCGGCTGGCGCACCCGGGCTTTGACATAATCGATATCAGCGATCAGCGCCTGGGGCGATAAATCGCGGCGCAGCAGCACCTCATTGCCCACCACCACCCTGGTATCGGTATGTGGATGCGCATTGGCCTCTGCGATCCCCGCCGCCATTTCGCGGGCATTCGCGCGCGGATTGGGGCTGAGCCAAATGCCAACCCAGACTTTCAACCCGGCCTGCTTGGCGAGCGCGCCGATATCATAATTGCCTTCGAGCGAGGAATAGGTGCGGATGCCATCGGCATGTTTCGCGATCAGCCGTAAATCCTGCGCCACCTGTGCGCTGCTCGGGAAGGTTTTGGTCAAAGGCGACTGACCATCGCGAAACGGCGCGTAGGACACCGAATGAAACCGCGCATCCGGCATGCGCACCTGCCCGGCGGTGGGCCGATTGGGAACCCACCAGATCAGCAGGGTGAGCAGCGATAAGAGCGGGATCAGCAGAAATCTTGCGCGGCGCATGGGTTCGGACCTACAGGATCACCGCTGCGCCGACCAGAGGAGTATGGAGATGACCAGAGCCGACCCACACCGGATCGATGATCTCGACGATGCCGCGATCCGGACGATTTTGACCACCACCCGGCGCATCGCCTTGGTCGGCGCCTCGGCCAATCCGGAGCGACCATCTAACGAGGTGTTGGCATTTCTTGTTGCGCGTGGTTATCAGGTGACGCCGGTCAATCCGGGTCTGGCCGAACAAAGCCTGCATGGGCGCCGCGTGGTGGCGCGGTTGGCGGACGCGATACCGCTCGAGATGGTCGAGTTGTTCCGCGCCAGCGATCAAGTTCTGGCGCCGGTGCAGGAGGCGATCCAGCATGGTGCGCGGGTGATCTGGATGCAGCTTGGCGTGATCAACCATGAGGCGGCGGCGCGCGCACGCGCCGCCGGGTTGCTGGTGGTGATGGATCGCTGCCCCGTGATCGAAATCGCCCGGCTGGGCCTGTCGCCAACAATTGGTTAGTCGCTGGACCGGATCGCGGCGCATCAGGTCAATCCTGCCCCAGGCTCGCCCGGGCAAA
>JAJZEG010000079.1 GCA_021828605.1 Pseudomonadota bacterium
GTCGCCATCATGCGTAAACTCGTCGTCCTCGCAAACGCTCTACTCAAAGCAGGCCGAGATTGGCAACCTTACGCCGCTTGACCACAACGGATACTCTAACCGGCAACGGATCATAGGAGGGTGGGATGAGTTTTTTGCGTAGAGTCCTGAATTTTCTAGTGTCCACTCTGATTCTGAAATCCAACTTATTTCAGAATCGGGACACTAGAGCCCGTGAAGTACGGTTCGATGAAGATTCGATGTGGGTCGGTCTCGATGATGGTCGGGTTCTTGGCGTGCCGCTGGCCTGGTTCCCGCGATTATTTCACGCGACGGCGCAGCAGCGCGCCGATTGCCGGATCAGCGCGCGCGGCCTGCACTGGGAGGCGCTGGACGAAGATATTTCAATCGCCGGTTTGCTGGCGGGCCGGGGCGACGAAACCCATCGACCGCGCGCGGTGCCATCAGCCGCTTGACGCGCCGAGCGTCTCCGATGATCGCACCGCTGGATGGATAGGTTACGTATGACCGCTACTCGGTGATCCCCAACTCGGTCATCATTGCCGCGCGCATGATGAATTTCTGGATTTTGCCGGTGACCGTCATCGGGAACTGATCAACGATGCGGACATAAAGCGGGATTTTGTAATGGGCGATTTGGCCTTCGCAAAAATCACGCACCTCGGCGTCGGTGAGGGTCACGCCTGCGGCGGGTTGCACCCAGGCGCAGGGCACTTCGCCATATTTGGCGTCGGGCACCGCGAATACGCTGACACCCGCGATTTTGGGGTGGCGGAACAGGAACTCCTCGACCTCGCGGGGATAGATGTTTTCGCCGCCCCTGATCACGATATCCTTGCTGCGCCCGACGATGGTGCAGTAACCTTGTGCGTCCAGCACGCCGAGATCGCCGGTATGCATCCAGCCCTCCGCATCGACCGCTTCGCTGGTTTTTTCCGGCTCGTCCCAATAGCCGAGCATCACCGAATAGCCGCGCGTGCAGATTTCGCCGCGCATGCCGACCGGGACGATTTGGCCTTCGGGGTTGATGATTTTCACCTCGAGATGCGGATGCACCTGTCCGACCGTTGCCACCCGCAGCGCCGCCGGGTCATCGGGGCTCGACTGGAAACTGACCGGCGAGGTTTCGGTCATGCCGTAACAAATGGTGATTTCGCGCATATTCATCCGCTCGATCACCCGGTTCATCACCTCAATCGGGCAGGTGGTGCCCGCCATGATGCCGCCACGCAGCGAGGAGAGATCGAAATTGCGGAAATCAGGGTGGTCCAGTTCGGCGATGAACATGGTCGGCACGCCATAGAGATGGGTGCAGCCTTCGGCTGCAACGGCGGCGAGGGTGGCGCGCGGCTCAAACCCTTCGCCGGGATAGACCATGGTCGCGCCATGGGTGATTGCGGCGAGATTACCCATTACCATGCCAAAACAATGATAGAGCGGCACCGGAATGCAAATCCGGTCGCCCGCGCGCAGGCCGCAGCCCAAGCCGACGAAATAGCCGTTATTCAGGATGTTATGATGCGAGAGCGTGGCCCCTTTCGGCGCACCGGTGGTGCCGGAGGTGAATTGGATATTAATCGGCTGATCGGCGGATTGGCTGGCGGCGAGATCATCGCGGCGGGCGCGGGTTTCGGGCGTGGCCGCTTGATCGATATCGTCAAAACGCAGCATCCCCGGCGGGGCGGGGTCGGCGCCGATGGTGATGCAGAGTTTGAGCTGCGGCAAATTCGGGCGCAGTTCGCTCAGCATGGCGATATAGTCGCTGGATTTGAAGGCGCGCGCGAGCACCAAAGCTTTGGCCTGCACCTTGTTCAGCACGAAGGAAAGCTCGGAGGTTCGGTAGGCTGGATTGATGGTGACCAGGATCAGCCCGACCCGCGCCGAGGCGAATTGCAAAATCGCCCATTCGGCATTGTTGGGCGACCAGATGCCGACCCGATCACCCGGCTCCAGCCCGAGTGCGAGCAAGCCCGCCGCGCATTCATCGACCCGCGCATTCAGCGCGGCGTAGCTCAGCCGCAGATTTTGGCTGCACACCACCAACGCGTCGCGCTCGGCATGATCGCGCGCCGCCTGGGCGAGTGCTGCGCCGATGGACAAGCTAAGGCGCGGTGGGGTGGTTAGCCCCTGAACGTAGCTATTTTGCATGGTTTCACTCCCGCTGCAGCTAGACTAGCGCGCTACACGGGAAGGTGAAAGAGGATTACTCGGCGGCGACGCGATACTGGTCCTGGGTTGGTTTCGGGGCGGAATTAGGGGCGAATACCGCGTCCAAGGACTGCCAAACCGGCTCGACCGCGCGCAGATTGGCCTCTTTGACATGACCAAAGCCACGGATTTGCGCGGGCAGGCTGGCGAGTTCGACCGCTTTGGCGAGATTGTTTTCGTCCAACATCGCAATCGCGGTGCGGATTGATTGTTCATAGCGCCCCGGCAAGGCCCGTTCGATGCGGCGCTCCTCGGTGCGGCCAAACGGATCCAACGCGCTGCCGCGCAGGAATTTGAGTTTTTCGAGGAGCGCGAAGGCGCTGAGCACCCAGGGGCCGAAATCGCGCTTTTGCAAATGGCCCGTGCGCTTATCGCGCTTGGCGAGCAAAGGTGGGGCGAGATGCAGGCGGATTTTGCCGCCATCGACGAATTGGGCGGCGAGGGATGCGCGGAACTCGGCGGTGCTGTAGAGACGCGCGACTTCGTATTCGTCCTTATAAGCCAGCAATTTATAGAAATTGCGCGCGACCGCTTCGGTCAGATTGGTCGAGCCGGGACGCAGCCGCGACTCGGCGGCGAGGACCGCTTCGATCAGTTTCAGATAAGGCTGCGCGTAGCCCGCGTTTTGATAGAGGGTGAGTTCACCGGCGAAACGCTGGATCAGCGCGTCGAGATCCGGGGTGCCGGCGTGCGCCTTGTTGGTTTTTGGCAATTTTTCGATGACCGCTGCGAGATCGACGCAGGCGGCGCGACCCCAGGCGAAGGCGGCGAGGTTGAGCGCGACCGCCTGGTTATTGACCCGGATCGCTTGTTCCAGCGATTCGCGCGAGACCGGCACTTTGCCCAACTGCCACGCATAGCCGAGCACGAACAGATTGGTGGCAATCGCATCGCCCATCAAAGCGGTGGCGATGCCGGTGGCATCGAGGGTCATTAAATGATCATCGCCGACCCGGGCCGCGATGGTTTGGCGCAGGCGGCGCATGGGGAGGGAAAAATCCGGGTCGCGGGTGAAGGCGCCGGTGATGGTTTCGTGCAAATTAACCACGCTGGCGGTGTCGGCACCCAGGCAATCGAGCGTTTCATGCTCGCCCGCGACCAGCGCATCGCAGCCGAGCAGCAAATCCGCCCGACCTTCGGGGACGCGCAGGGCCTGGCCGCTGCCCGCCGGGCCGCCGAAGCGGACATGCGAGACTACAGCGCCGCCTTTTTGCGCGAGGCCCAGCACATCGAGCACTGAGACCGAGGCGCCATCCAGATGCGCCGCCATGCCCAGCATCGCGCCGATGGTGACGACGCCGGTGCCGCCAATGCCCGCGATCACCACGTTCCAGGGCCGATCCAGCGCGGGCCGGGTGGGTTCGGGTAGGTTGGCGGGTGGGGCGGCGAGGGTGGCTTCGGGTTTGCGCAGGCCAGCGCCATGCACGGTGACGAAGCTGGGGCAGAAGCCTTCGACGCAGGAAAAATCCTTGTTGCAGGAAGATTGATCGATAGACCGCTTGCGACCGAAATCGGTCTCGACCGGTACCACGGAGACGCAGTTGGAGGCTTTCGAGCAATCGCCGCAGCCTTCGCAGACGCGGTCGTTGATGAAAGCGCGCTTGGCCGGATCAACCATGGTGCCGCGCTTGCGGCGACGACGCTTTTCGGTGGCGCAGGTTTGATCATAAATCAGCACGGTGGTGCCGGAAATGCTGCGGAATTCGCGCTGCACCGCATCGAGATCGCGGCGGTGATGAATGGTGACGCCGGGTGCCAGGTCGGTCACGCTTTGGTATTTTTCCGGCTCATCGGTGACGATATCGATCCGGGTCGCCCCTTCAGCGGCGAGCTGGCGGGTGATTTGCGGCACGGAAAGCGGGCCATCGACATGCTGGCCGCCGGTCATCGCCACGGCGTCGTTGAACAGGATGCGATAGGTGATGTTGACCCCCGCCGCGATTGACGCGCGGATCGCGAGCAGGCCGGAATGGTGATAGGTGCCATCGCCAAGATTGGCGAACACATGGTTTTCCTCGGTGAAGGATGATTGGCCGATCCAGGCGACCCCTTCGCCGCCCATATGCGAGAACACGTCGGTCGAGCGGTCCATCCAGGTGACCATGTAATGGCAGCCAATACCGGCCATGGCGCGCGAGCCGTCCGGCACTTTGGTCGAGGTGCTATGCGGGCAGCCCGAGCAGAAATGCGGCACGCGATGGGCGCCGAAATTAAGGTCGTGCGCACCTTGGATATTGCTGCGCAGTTTGGCGAGCAGGTCGGCGCGCACGGGGTTTGGCATCAGTGCCTGGGCGCGATCACCCAAGGCCAGGGTGATTTCGGCGGCGGAGAGATCGGATTCGGGTTTGAGCAGAGTGACGCCGCGATCATCATGCTTGCCGAGCACGCGCGGCGCGTTGGCGGTGCCGTACAGGATCGATTTGATCTGGTTTTCGATGAGCGGTTGTTTTTCCTCAACCACGATGATTTCTTCGAGGCCTTGGGCGAAGGCGCGGATGATGTCGGGCTCGAGCGGCCAGGTCATGCCGAGCTTGAGCAGGCGCACCCCATCGAGCGCGAGATCGCCGCGTGCCTGTTCAACATCGAGAAAGGATTTGCCCGCGGTGACGATGCCGATGCGGGCACCGGGGGCGGGATCGATGATCCGGTTGATCGGGTTGGCGCGGACAAAATCGAGCAAAGCCGGGTAGCGCAGGCGCAATACCCGCGCTTCCTGATCGAGGATCGCCTCATGCAGGCGCATGCCCACCGAGGCGGGATCGATCTCGGGCATGGTGATCGAGAGCGATTCCGGGTCGCTGGTGATCGAGGCGGTGCAGTCGATGATTTCTTCGACGGTTTTGAAGCCGATATAGAGCCCGGAATGGCGCGAGGCGGCCCAGCCATACAGGCCGAGTTCGAGAATATCGACGATGGAGCTCGGCGCGAACACCGGCACACCGGCGGCGATCAGCGCTTGCTCGCTCTGATTGGCAATCGAGGAGGATTTGGCGGCAT
>JAJZEG010000009.1 GCA_021828605.1 Pseudomonadota bacterium
CGCGGCGAGGGCGCCGGCGAGGCGGGCGACGCGGTCATGCAGGGTTTGGTAGGTGATGGGGGTGATTTTGCCTTCCATCGCGCTGTCCCAGATCAAAGCGATGCGCGCGCCAGCACCGGATTGGATATGGCGGTCGAGGCAGTTAGCGCTGGTATTGAGCACGCCATCGGTAAACCAGCGACCGAACGGGCCGAGGGTGGGATCGAAAATGCGCGTGGGTTTGGTGATCCAGTCGATGGCGGTGGCGGCTTGCGCCCAATAGAGTTCAGGGTCGTGCTGCCAGCGCGCATAGGCGGCCTGGTAGGATTGATCCATGGTTTCCTCACCCGTTATCGGGGTGAAGGCTATGCTGATCGGCGGTGGAGTGCAAGGATCGCTGGCGTGGAGGTCCGGGCCGGAATCGAACCGGCATACGCGGATTTGCAGTCCGCTACATCACCACTCTGCCACCGGACCTCGGGCGATATGCGGCTTATCGGGTCTGGCGGGCGGTGTGGTCAAGGGTGCGCGGGTGATTTTGTGCGGCGGCTGCTTTACCGGGGCGGAACACTGCCTCTATAAGCCACGGTCGGGTGCGCAGTATGACCATGCGCGCGGTTAGCGTTATCGGTGTCATAAAGGCGGTGTCATCATGGAAGCAAAACAGGATTTCGGCGCGTTGCGGGAGTTGATGGTCGACCGGCAGATCCGGCCGAACGATATTGTCGAGCCGCGACTGGTGGCGGCGCTGCGGGCGGTGGCGCGGGAGGATTTTGTGCCGCCTGCGTTGGCGGGGCGCGCTTATTATGACGCGGATGTGATGCTGGGTGGTGGGCGGGCGGTGCTGGCGCCGTTGAGCATCGGTCGGTTGTTGCGCGCGATTGCGCCGCGACCGGGGATGCGGGTGTTGGTGATTGCCGCTGGCACCGGCTATGGCGCGGCGCTGCTGGCGCAATGCGGGTGCGTGGTGACGGCGTTAGAGACGGATGCGGATTTGCGCGCGATGGCCGAGCGGGCTTTGGCGCTTCATGCGCCGATGGTACGGTTGGTGGGGGGGGCGATGCTGGCGGGGGATATGGCTGGCGCGCCTTATGACGCGATTTTGATCGAGGGCATGGTGGGCATGCTGCCGGATGCGCTGAGCGCGCAGCTGAGCCCAGAGGGTCAGTTGGTGACGATTTTGCAGGTGCGCGACTTGGGGCGGGTGATTATTGCCAAGCCCCTGGCGGGCGGTGGTTTTGTGCATCGGGTGGTTGCGGATTGCGGCGCACCGATTTTGCCCGAATTTTTTCCCAAGGCGGAGTTTGTATTTTGAGGTTTTCGATTAAATATCCGATGGTTATTGGCTCGGCGCTGGTGCTGGCGGGCGCGGTGGGCGCGGCGCGGGCGGCGGCGCCCGTGCGTCCGGCGACGCTGAATGCGGCACTGGCGCAGGCTTATGCGAATAATCCGACCTTGCAGCAGCAGCGCGCGAATTTGCGGGTGACCGATGAGAATGTGCCGGCGGCGTTGGCGGGATGGCGGCCAACGGTGACGGTGCAGGCGACCACCGGGCGGATTACCGGCACCTCGGCGGAGGCGTTTCCGAGCACGCAGTTTAATTTTGCCACCCAGCAGCAGGAAACGACGCTTAATCACGTGGTATTGCCGCAATCGCGCGATGAGGTGATTGGTCAGATTTCGCTGACCCAGCCGATTTATTCGGGCGGGCAGACGGTGGCGAAAACCCATCAGGCGAAGAATGATGTGTATTCGGCGCGCGCCCAGCTTTATTCGACCGAGGAGACGGTTTTTACCAAGGTTGCGCAGGCTTATGTGTCGGTGGTGACCGATCGGCGGTTGTTGGATTTGGATAAGAATAATTTGGCGGTGCTGCGTCAACAACGTCATGCGGTGCGCGATCAGTTTCATGTGGGCGAGTTGACCGAGACCTCGGTGGCGCAGGCGGAGGCGTCGGTGGCGCAGGCGCGCTCGACCGAGGAGATTGCGCAGGGCAATTTGCAAATCGCGAATGAGAATTTCCGCCGCTATGTCGGGGCGTATCCGGCGGCGCATTTGGCACCCCCGCAGCCTTTGGTGTTGCCGGTGGGCTCCAAGCGGGCGGCGGCGCGTGAGGCTTCGCGCAATAATCCGAATGTGGTGGTGGCGGTGTTTGCCCATGCGGCGGCGAAGGATGCGGTCGATGTGGCGATTGCGGCCTTGGCGCCGCAAATTTCGGTGACCGCTTCGGCCTTTGATCAGAATAATCCGAGCGGGCCGCATACCAGCTCGACCGGGGGCCAGGTGCTCGCGAACCTGACCGTGCCGCTCTATCAGGGCGGGACCGAATATGCGGCGATCCGTCAGGCGCGCGACAAGGTGCAGGCGGCGTTTGCCACGCTGATTGATGCGCAGCGCACCTCGGTGGCGCAGGCGACTCAGTCCTGGGAGGCGTTGCGTGCCTCGCAAGCGACGGTGCGCAGTTCCCAGGCGCAGATCCGCGCCGATGCGATTGCGCTCGATGGCACCGAGCGGCAGGAGATTGTCGGCACCCGGACCACGCTCGATGTTTTGAATGCGCAACAGGCATTATTGAATGCACAAACTCAACAAATCCAGAATATTGGCAATGTAGTGACCAGTTCATATGGTATTGTCGCTGCCATAGGTCGACTCACCGCGACCGATTTGGGCTTGCCAGTGACGCACTATAATGATCTAAAATATTACCGTGCTGTCAAAGACGCCTTGTTTGGGAACGGTAACTTGGCCTATCACGATGCGGGGATTGCGCCCGATGGTGAATTATTGCCTGATCACGCGCCTGTCCGACCAGCACATGTGCCGCTTGCGTCCGTTCCAAGGAGTTGATCGATGACCGTGTCCACCCAGACCACCAGCGCCGATCCGTCAATGGACGAAATCCTCGCCTCGATCAGGCGGATGCTGAAAGAGGATGATCAGACCAATGCCGAAAAGAGCGCAGCACCCGCTTTGGATGCGGCGCCGCCGGCCAATGCTGAGCTGGGCAATGTGATTGCGCTGGATGCCTCGATGCTTGATCCGACGGCTGGGTCGAATCCGGGCTCGAATGCGGCATCAGAGGCGAGTTCGGCGGGGGCGCCTGTTTCCGCGCCTGGGATTGCGGAGCGGGCACCGGAGCCTGTGGCGTTTGAGGTGCCCTCGTTTGAGGCGCTGAGTGCGTCGGTCAATGCGGTGGGTAAGTCGGGAACGCAGCCGCCGGTGCAGCCGGGTCAGGCCGGGGCGATTGGCGATGATGGGTTTCAGGCGGCGTTTTCGAGCGCGCCGGATTTGGATATCCCGAATGCGATTATCGGCGAGCAGACCGCGCGCGATGCCGGGCGGCATATTGGCTCACTGGTGCGCACCTTGCATGGTCAGCGGCGAGTCGCGATTTCGCGCGGCGGGCCGACGATTGAGGATATTGTGCGCGAGGAATTGCGGCCCATGCTCAAATCGTGGCTCGATGCCAATTTGCCGCATTTGGTTGAGCGGGTGGTGCGGGCGGAAATTGATCGGCTGATCGATCCGTCTGATCGTTAAGATGAGACGCGCAGGGGCGCCGGGGACGGCGCTTCTGGTTGGGTTCATACGCGCATAAAGTAGGCCAATGCTCGAAAAAAATTATGATCCGGCCAGCTTTGAGGCGCGGCTTTATGCGCTTTGGGAAAATGCTGGCGCGTTTGCCGCTGATCCGTCGCGTGAGGCTGCGCCGTTCACCATTATGATCCCGCCGCCGAATGTGACCGGCAGCCTGCATGTGGGTCATGCGCTGGATATGACCATGCAGGATGTGCTGATCCGCTGGCGGCGGATGCAGGGGCGCGATGCGCTGTGGCAGCCGGGCACCGATCATGCCGGGATCGCGACTCAGTTGATGGTTGAGCGCAAATTGGCGCGCGAGGGCAGCAGCCGGGCGGCGTTGGGTCGGGAAGCGTTTTTAGAGCAGGTTTGGGCGTGGAAGGCTGAGCAAGGCGGGGCGATTACCGGGCAGTTGCGGCGCTTGGGCGCGTCGCCGGATTGGGCGCGGGAACGCTTTACCATGGATGCGGGCCTGTCGCGCGCGGTGAGCCGGGTGTTCACCATGCTGCATCGGGATGGGCTGATTTATCGGGCGAAACGGCTGGTGAATTGGGATCCGCATTTTGCCACGGCGGTGTCGGATTTGGAGGTTGAGTCACGCGAGATCAAAGGCAGCCTGTGGTATTTGCGTTATCCGGTGGTGGGCGGCGGGTGCTTGATTGTGGCGACGACGCGGCCGGAGACCATGCTGGGGGATACGGCGGTGGCGGTGCATCCCGAGGATGAGCGGTATCAGCATTTGATTGGTCAGAGCGTGGTGTTGCCGATCAGCGGGCGGGTGGTGCCGATTATTGCCGATGCCTATTCCGATCCGACCAAGGGCAGTGGTGCGGTTAAAATTACCCCGGCGCATGATTTTAATGATTTTGCCGTGGGGCAGCGTCATGGGTTGGAAGCACCCTCGGTGATTGATCGGGCCGGGCGGATCACGCTGGGGGCGATTAGCGCCGAGGCGCGGCCCAAGGATGGGGCGTTTTTCCAGTCGTTGGAGGGGACGGAGCGGTTTGCGGCGCGCAAGGCGATGATTGCGGAGCTGGAGCGGCTGGAGGCGGTGGAGAAGATTGAGCCGCATACGCATGCGGTGCCGCATGGTGAGCGGTCGGGCGTGCCGATTGAGCCGATGTTGACCGAGCAATGGTATTGCGATGCGGCGACGCTGGCGGGGCCTGCGATTGAGGCGGTGGAATCGGGGCGGATTCAGTTTTCGCCCAAGCAGTGGGAAAACACCTATTTCGCCTGGATGCGCAATATCGAGCCTTGGTGCATTTCGCGCCAGCTTTGGTGGGGGCATCGGATTCCGGCCTGGTATGGGCCGGATGGGCGGATTTTTGTGGCCGAGACCGCTGAGGCGGCGGAGGCGGCGGCGGCCGCGCATTATGGCGAGGTGGTGATGCTGCGCCAGGATGAGGATGTGCTGGATACCTGGTTTTCCTCGGGGTTGTGGCCGTTCTCGACGCTGGGCTGGCCGGAGCCGAGCGTGGAGTTGGCGCGGTATTATCCGGGGGATGTGCTGGTGACCGGGTTTGACATTATTTTCTTCTGGGTCGCCCGGATGATTATGATGGGGCTGTATGTGATGGGCGAGGTGCCGTTTCGCACGGTGCTGATGCATGGGCTGGTGCGCGATGAGCGCGGCCAGAAAATGAGCAAGACCAAGGGCAATGTGATTAATCCGCTGAGCCTGATTGAGACCTATGGCACGGATGCGCTGCGTTATACGGTGATTGCGCAGAGTGGCGGCGGGCGGGATATTAAACTGGGTCCGGCTTTGGTGGATACCAACCGGAGTTTTATTACCAAAATTTGGAATGCGGCGCGGTTTTGCGAGATGAATGGCTGCGTGGTTCGGCCGGATTTTGCGGTTGGCGAGGCGACCTTGCCGTTATCGCTGTGGGTGTTGGACGCGGCGAACCGGGCGATTGCCGAGGCGACGCAGGCGCTGGAGAATTTCCGGTTGGGCGATTACGCGCACTGTGCGTACCGGTTTGTGTGGGGTGATTTTTGTGACTGGTTTTTAGAACTCGCCAAGCCGAATTTGGCCGAGGATGGGCCGGAGGCGCGCGAGTTGCGGGCGGTGGCGGCGCATGTGCTGGGGCTGGTGCTGCGGCTGTTGCATCCGGTGATCCCGTTTGTGACTGAGGCGTTGTGGGGCGAGTTGGGTTATGGCGCGCTGGGGGGGTTGATCACCGCACCCTGGCCGGTGCCGGAGGCGATTGCGGGTGCGGAGGCGGCGCGGGCGGAATTGGGCTGGGTGATCGGGTTTATTTCGGCGATCCGGGCGGTGCGCAGCGAAATGAATGTTCCGGCGGCGAGCCGGATTCCGGTGCTGTTGCGGGATGCCGGGGCGCCCGCCCTTGCTTGGAGCGGGCAATGGCAGGCGACGATTGCGCGGCTCGCGCGGGTGACCAGTATTGCGCCGTTGACCGAGGCGGCGCCGCACGGGTCGGTGCAGGTGGTGCTGGATGAGTTGACGATTATTTTGCCGCTGGCGGATTTGGTTGATTTGGGCGCTGAGCGCACCCGGTTGCAGACGGCGCGGGCGCGGGCGGCGGGGGATATTGAGAAAATTAGCCAAAAATTAGCCAATCAGGATTTTATTGGGCGGGCCCCTGAGGCGATTATTACGGAAAATCAGGATCGGTTGAAGGCGGCGCAATCGGAATTGGCGCGGGTTGATGCGGCGTTGGCGCAGATTCCGGTGATGTAGGGTCGGAATTGGTTTGGTCGCGGATGCGTGGTTGGATGAGACCCATTGTGATGAAAAAGATGGGGAATCGGGCGGGCTGGGTTTGAGATTAATATCAATCGGTTTTTCTATAAATATGGGTCGCCGGGTTGGCTGGAGATGATTGATGCCGAAGCAGGTTGAGGCGGAGAGTGCGGCGCTATTGGCGGAGGTGGCGGGGTGATGAGTGTGGATGTCCTCGCGTTGCGCCGAGGACTTGCGTATGAAGGGGATATTCACACGCTGCGGGCGATCCATCCTCCGCCCTTTTTCACGCGGGTTAGGTGTGACAAACTCCACGATTTTGGGAATGGTCAGTTTGGCAATTATTTGTTTCGGGAGGATTCGTTTGACTCGATAACGCGCATCAGGCGCGGGCGGCTTTATCGGTTGGATAACAATCAGCCGGGATTATCGTATCCGCCCGAAAACGTACATAATTATCCGTTTGGGCCCCATTCCGGCGTCGCTGGCACTTGGGACCCAGATTGCAAATATCGACCGATCCTTGCGGCTGATTTTGGCCGTGGCGTTCGTCTTGAAGGATTATTGTTTCGGTTAGGCGACAATAACTTTGAGACTGGCTGGCGGGTTGTTTCCGTCGAGAAGATCATCAACCGGTCCAATGGGCATTTGTTGTTCACGCTGCGGGCGATATCGTCATGGGGTGCCGTGCCGGTTCTGACTGATGAAATTGCTGATCTGGCAGGGAATAAGGTTGCTCCTGCGCCGATGAACAATGCCCTTGATAATGTGGTGACCGCCTTGCATCTCCAGCAGCCGGTATCGACGGTCGATGCGTGTCGTGAGGCCGCGAGAGTGATTTTGGCGGCGTGGCTTGGTCGAAGGTTGGTGGGCAAGGATCTCGACGATGTGATTATTAAGATTCCCGAAGATCAGCACATGCTTAAAAACGCTGCTTATGTTATCAAGCAGTTCCATCCGCGCGGCAAATCGTCTCTCCAAGAAAAGCAGGCTGCCAAGGGCAAGGATGTTCGGCATCTGGTTGATGGGGACGCGGAAGCTAGCGTGCATCTTATCGGACTGTTGCTCCGGGAGATTGGGTGGGCGGCACCATGAAGCACTATCCGAAATACAGGGATTTTGGTGTCGCGTGGATTGGCAAGGCGCCGGAGCAAGGATAAAAATTCGGTCCTTAGGCCCGTTGGACCCGGTGTTAGCGAGGGACGGGACGATGATCCGGGTTATTTGAAGGAAATCATTAAGCGCCTCAACGATTTGTTGGTGACGCGACGCCGCTTCGTGATCAGGCGATTGTCGTCAACCACATCATCTCGATTGCAGAGGAAAGCGCCGTGGCGATGGCACAGGTTGAGAATAGTGGCTTACGAAACGTAAAAAACACTACATTATTAATATATATCGGGAAAATTCGTTGATGCGTCGGAAGGCGGGGTGGGTTAGGCTTGTAAAATTGGAATTAGGTGGCATAAATGGGTGGATGATTTTTGGGCGTCATGCAAAGCAAAGGCTTCTCGAAGCGCTTGAGAGCGCCCCTGCCGTTGCCTTGCTGGGGCCGCGGCAGGTTGGGAAGACCACTTTGGCGCAGGAGATTGGCGAGACGCGCGCGTCGATTTATTTGGATCTGGAGAGCAGTTCGGACCGCGCCAAGCTTGCCGATCCTGAAACCTATCTGGCGAGCCATGAAAACGCGCTGGTGATCCTCGATGAGATCCATCGGGCGCCGGAACTGTTTCAGAGCTTGCGCGGCCTGATTGATCGGGGGCGGCGTCGGGGGAAAAATGCCGGGCGTTTTTTGTTGCTGGGATCGGCCTCGGTTGATCTGCTCCAGCAATCAGGGGAAAGCCTTGCGGGACGCATTGCCTATTTGGAGCTTGGGCCGTTCGATGCGTTAGAAATCCCGGTCGATGATGTTGAAACGCTTTGGGCGCGGGGTGGGTTTCCATCGAGCTTTCTGGCGTCGAGCGATGCTGCGAGTTTCCGCTGGCGGCAAAATTTCATCCGGACCTATCTTGAGCGCGATATTCCGCAATTCGGCCCACGCCTGCCCGCAGAAACGCTGCGACGGCTATGGACCATGCTCGCGCACAACCAAAGCGAACTCCTCAACGCCGCAACGTTAGCCCGCGCCCTCGCCATCGATAATAAGACGGTCGCGCGTTATCTTGATTTGTTGGTTGATTTGTTGCTGGTGCGCCGGTTGCAGCCTTGGCACAGCAATGTTGGCAAACGGCTGGTGAAGTCTCCGAAGGTTTATGTGCGCGATAGCGGCATCGTTCATGCCTTGCTCCGCCTCTCGTCGCGCGAGGATGTTTTGGGGCATCCGGTGGCGGGTGGCAGCTGGGAAGGTTTCATTATCGAATCGCTTCTCGCCGCCGCCCCCGAGGGGACGGATGCGCATTTTTACCGCACGGCGGCGGGGGCGGAGATTGATCTGATCTTGACCTTGCCCGGTGATCGGCTTTGGGCCGTTGAGATAAAACGCGGTTCCGCACCCAAGGTCGGGCGTGGTTTTCATCAAGCCTGTGCCGACCTCAAGCCCGCCAAACGATATGTCGTTTATGGCGGCACCGAGCGATTTGCGCTGAACGCGGACACCGAAGCGGTGGGTGTCGCAGAGCTTGCTTCACAGCTTTATTCGATGGGTTAAGGTTCGGTAGTGTCCTGTCCCTGGAATTCACTGGATGAATTTCAGGGACAAGCAGGCCACTAACCCATTTAATTTCCTGCATTCGATTTGGCCGTTCCTGGTGCGATTCTATTTCCTAAAGTGCTTGTCACTAAACTTTATGGATAATTCTATTGGTTTTGGAAAACTGATCCCGATATCCTAGTTCGGAACATATCATATATTCCGATTGTTTATTTCGTCACAGCATCATGTGTACTTGGAGTTGAATAGTGAAAACTATCCATGCGGATCAGTCATGCGGCATTGTCGGTCCGTCCCCGCTTTTATTGTGTTTTTCGCATTTGCGGTGGGATTTTGTGTTTCAGCGGCCTCAGCATTTATTGTCGCGGGCGGCGCTGGATTACCGGGTGATTTTTTGGGAGGAGCCTGCCGGGGCGGCTGAGCAAAAACCGGGGATCGTGCCGCGCTTGGAGACGCGCATTACCGCGCAAGGGGTGATGGTGGCGACACCGGTTTTGCCGCCCGGGTTGGACATAGAGGCCACCAATCGGGTGTTGATCGGGCTGCTCGATGGGTTGCTCGCTGAGCGCGGGGTGCGCCCGAGCGTGGTGTGGTATTATTCGCCGATGTTTTTGCCGATTGCCGCGCATGTTTCAGCGCAGGTGACGGTTTATGATTGTATGGATGAATTATCGTTGTTTGAGGGCGCATCGCCGCAGTTGCGACTGCTGGAGCGCCGACTGCTCAAAAGTGCGGATTTGGTGTTTGCCGGGGGGCGGAGCTTGTTTCAATCCAAGCGCGCGCTGCATGGTCATGTGCATTGCTTTCCGAGCAGCGTTGATGTCGGTCATTTTCGGATTGCCCGGCTGCAAGGCGGCTTGGCGGACCCTTCCGATCAAGCGCGTTTGGCGCGGCCGCGGCTGGGTTATTTTGGCGTCATTGATGAGCGGATGGATTTGGCGTTGGTGGCGGGAATTGCCGACCGGCGCCCGGATTGGCAGATTATGATGCTGGGTCCGGTCGCGAAAATTGATCCGGCGTCGTTGCCGCAGCGGGATAATGTGCATTGGCTGGGCGGCAAGCCTTACGCGGCGCTGCCCGCTTATTTGGCGCATTGGGATGTGGGGCTGATGCCGTTTGCGCTGAATGCCTCGACGCGGTTCATCAGCCCGACCAAAACCCCGGAATATCTCGCCGCCGGGGTGCCGGTGATTTCCACACCGATTGCCGATGTGGTGAGCGATTGGGGCGAAGGCGGGTTTGTGGAGATTGCCAGCACGGCGGAGCAGGCGGTGGCGGCGGCGGAGCGGGTGATGGCGCGGGGGCTCAGCGAATGGCAAACACGGGTTGATATGCGGCTCGCGCACATGTCGTGGGATCGGACTTGGGCGGCGATGCGCGATCAGATCGACCAATTTTTTTCTGCGCCTGCCCCGATGCAGGGCCGCATGGCAACGCTGGGACAAGGGGTTTGGCGCACCGAGCGGAGCGAAACGGCCGCGTTATCCCGCGTTGGCGATTAACGATGCAGGCCCTTGAGCTTTGGGGCGGCGTTGAGTGCAGCGTGGTGCGGGTTGGCGATGTTTGGCGCGATCAGATTTATGAAACCGGACATCATTACCGGCTTGATGATTTGGACCGGATTGCCGCCCTTGGGATTAAGACCCTCCGCTATCCGGTGCTGTGGGAGCGATGTTCGGGGGAAAATGCGTGCGGCTGGTCGTGGCATGATGAGCGGCTGGAGCGGTTGCGCGCTCTGGGCGTGGCGCCGATTTTGGGGCTGATGCATCACGGTTCGGGGCCGCCCGGCATGAGCTTGCTGGATGAGGATTTACCTGCCGCCTTGGCGGCTCATGCCGCGAAGGTCGTGCGGCGCTACCCCTGGGTTCAGCGTTGGACGCCGGTGAACGAGCCTTTGACCACGGCGCGGTTTTCCGGATTATACGGCCATTGGTATCCGCACCGCTGCGATGAACGCAGTTTTCTGCGCATGGTTGCGGTGCAGTGCCGGGCGATTTTGTTGGCGATGCGCGCGATTAGAGCGGGCAATGCCGGGACGTCCAGTCCTGGGGCGATGCTGGTGCAGACGGAAGATTTGGGCCGGGTTTTTTCGACCCATCGGCTCGCTTATCAGGCCGAGTATGAGAATGAACGCCGCTGGCTGAGCTTGGATTTGCTGTGCGGGCGGGTGGATCGGGCTCATCCGTGGCGGCAGCGTTTTATCGATACCGGCCTGCCGATTTCGTGGTTCGATGATTTCCTGGACGGTGAGGCGGCGCCGGATGTGATTGGGATTAATCATTATGTCACCAGCGATCGATTTTTAGATCATCGCACCAGCCTGTATCCGGCGCGGCTGCGCGGCAGCAATCAACGCGATTATTACGTCGATACCGAAGCGGTGCGGATTGCGCTGCCGCCAGCTTCGCTGGGTTGGCGCGCCCGGCTGATGGAAACTTGGGAACGTTATGGCCGCCCGCTGGCGATGACCGAGGTGCATTTGGGCTGTGCGAACGAGGGCGATCAGGTGCGCTGGCTGTTGGAAGCCTGGGAGACCGCTTTGGCGCTCCGCCGCGAGGGCGTGAACATGCAGGGGGTGACCGCCTGGGCGTTGTTCGGTGCGATGGATTGGAACAGCTTGCTCGCACGCCGGGATCATCATTACGAGGCGGGCGCATGGGATATGATGAGTTTTCCACCGCGAGCGACCTTGTTGGCCTCGGTGCTGGAATCACTCGCAAGCGCGGGTGGATTTGCGGGGGCGGTGCTTGATCAGCCGGGCTGGTGGCGGCGGGAGGATCGGTTGCACGAGAGTGCCCGCAGTCGGCGGAGTCAGGCTGTCGCGGCGAGGGGATCGGTTGAGCGTGGTTATCCGGTGGCGCAGTGAGAGTAATATTTCAGGAGCGGGCGCTGGCGGGATCGATCCGAAAGGAGGGCGAATACCAGCCGAGTTGTGATTTGAGACCGTTCAGGTCGCCCAGCACCCAAAGCGAATCGATTTTGCCAGCGTGGATTTGAAAGAAGGCCGCACCTTCCCATTCGATGCTGGCGCCGGTGGCAGGAACTTCAAGGAACTCGTCCTGATGCTGGCCGCGAAACAGCATGCGGGCGGCGGCGCGGTCATGATCGGCGACCAGATCGAGGATCAGGCATTCGTAATCACCGAGCGCACGATGGATGCCGCGCAGATAATCAAGGAAGCCGGGAATTCCGACATGCTCGTCGCCGAGTGAGCCCCGGAAGCGAAATTGTGCGGCGAGAATGTCAAAGGCGATGGCTTCGTTGCCCTGGTTCCACAGCTCATCATAAAAGCGGCGGACGAGCCATTCGGGGGTGGGAACTGAAGTCAGGGTCATGGAAATGCTCAAAATTTATTGGTTAATCAAAAGGATAATCGGAACTGGGGTTAATGGGATCGATTGCAACAGCACAAGCGTAGCGCAAGATGATTGCGGAGGGAACAGAAATTTTTGGGGTGGGGCGGTGGGCGTTCCGGCTGTTGGACCAGCGAAATGACGGATGGATCTGGACATACAACCCTAAACACCTAATTATAGGGGGTGGCGCGATTACACCCGTAAAAATTGAAATGAGCCGGGGGGATTTTGGGGGCCGATTCACCTGACGCTCGGGTAGGGAGCGTCAGGATCGGACCGCTACTGCCTCCTTAACCGTATTTTCATTTCAGTTGGTTATAGTTTTATTGATCGCGTTCAAAAAAATCGATGACGGGCCCGGAAAGGTTATGGCATGACCACTGAGCACATGAAGCAGGCGAAAAAAAACGGCTGTCAGGATTGTCGTCGCGCGGGTTACGATGATGTGTTGACCATGGCCTTCCAGCCCATTGTTGATATCCGGCATAATGCGCTCTTTGCGTATGAAGCGTTGGTCCGCGGGCCAAACGGCGAGAGTGCCGGATCGGTGATCCAAGCCGTGCCCGACGATGCCGTTTATGGCTTTGACCAAGCCTGCCGGGTCACGGCCATTGAGCAGGCGGCTCGGCTCGGAATGGGGGCGGCATCCTGCGCCCTGTCGATCAATTTTATGCCGAATGCGGTGTATGAGCCAGTTGCCTGTATTCAAAAAACCTTGCAGGTTGCGGCACGCGTTGGGTATCCGACCGATCGATTGATTTTTGAAATCACCGAAAGCGAGGCGGTGACCGATCCAGACCATCTGGCGAAGATTGTTCATGCCTATCGCGCGATGGGGTTTCGGACGGCGCTCGATGATTTTGGGTCTGGTCATTCAAATTTGAGTTTGCTGGCGCAATTTCGACCGGATATTATCAAAATTGACATGATGTTGATCCGCGGCATTGATCATGATCGGGACCGGCAAAATTTGATGCGCCATTGTATGGGTATTTGTAGTGATTTCGGGATTGATCTGATTGCCGAGGGGATTGAGACCCGTGCCGAGTTTGAGACGCTGCAATCGCTGGGGGTTCGATTGATGCAGGGCTATTTTCTGGCCAGGCCCGGTTGGCAGATTTTGCCGGTGCCGGATTTTGGAAAATTCAAGAGGTGAGTCCCCTGCCCTGCTGCGGCCAAGGGACTGTTTTAGGTGCAAAATCAGGCGCGGCGGCGGCGATAGATCAGGCCGAGACCGAGCAGAGCGGTGGCCAGGAGGGCGAGCGAGCCGGGTTCGGGCACCGAAACTGAGGCGGGCGTTACGCTGAACACGCCGAGGCTGTTGAGCGTGGCGCTGGATAGCGAGGTGCTGGATAGGTCGCCATAGCCGCCTAGTCCGAAATACAGATTGACGTAATCGGTGGCGGTCCGAAAGCCGAGACCGTAATAATCGAGATAGGTGGGCACGCCGAGATAAGACTGGGTTGTTGGATAATACAGGATATTATCATTGCCGGGACTGCCGAAGATGCCGCTGGTTTGATAATAGGTGCCGGTGGGCAGAAGCCCGGTAATGGCCGCACCATTATCAGTGCCGGTGATGCCGGTGATGGCGAGGCTCGGGGTGAAGAAGCTGCCTGACGGATCGCTGGCACCGGTGGTGATGGTGCCGGTGATGATGTCGGTGACGCCGGTTCCGGTATACGTGAAATTGAACGTATCGGCGTGGGCGGAAGCCTGGATGCCAAAGGCTATGAAAACGGCAACCGCGCTGGCGAGAAGGGTTTTGCGCATGAGGGTCTCCTGTTTTTGGGTTAATTCGAGTTATTTGAAATAAAGCAATAATCGTGCCACAAACTTAACCATTTGAAATAAGATTGTTTATTTTAATTTTGTGCAGGGTTCGTCCTATAATTTTCAAGAGTGTAAAGAAAGCAGACACGGTATTTGAAACTTGGAGCGTATCGACCCCTTTATTGGAATTTCAGGGATAAACAGGGCACTCACCTATTGAATGGGCTAACTGCAAAATTGTGGTTTCGCTCCGCCGCTTGCCAACAAGCTGAAGGCTTGGGGTTAATTTATCTGACGCACCGCCGATGGGGAAACTCACTGCTGGATGGCCGGTATGGTTGAATAAGCAGGTGAGGCGCACCAGCCCCATCGTGAATTCGTGATCAACGCCCGCAATTGAAATGGTTGCAGCATCTTTAGCCGGCGGTGCCACGCATAATGTTGGCGTCATGATCGCATCGATTGTGTCGAGCACCCGGTCGATGTCGCGCGTCATGGCGATACGTTTGGCACACGCGTCCACATAATCGCCAACTGGCATTGTCCGCGCGGCGGCAAACCATTCGCGGGCAAGGGTCGGATAGGATCCGATATCCGCCTCATGGTGGGCGCAATGATAGGATGCCGCCTCCACCAGGAAAATTCGACCGTGCATGACGATGACGTCATTGAGGTTGGGAAGGTTAATTTCGACGGCGGTCATTCCCAGATTTTTCAGTTTTTCAACGCCAAGCCAAAAGGCTGCCTGAGTTGGCTGATCAGTGCTTGCGACCCAAGCGGGGTCATAGCCGATCCGGCGCAGACGAATCGCAGGCGCTGGCGGTTTGTTCGCGAGCGCCTGCCATAACAGACTGAGATCGGCGACCGATCGGCTCATCGGCCCGACGTGATCGAGCGATGTCACCAAGGGAAAAATGCCATTCATGGGCAGATTGCCATAGCTTGGCTTCAAACCGGCGGTACCGCAGCAGGCCGAGGGGATGCGGATTGAGCCGCCCGTGTCGGTGCCGATGGCGCCTAGGCAAAATCCGGCGGCCAATGAAGCGGCTGCGCCGCCACTCGATCCGCCCACCGTAAGAGCCGGATTGAGGGGATGGGTAACCTGCGGGGTGCGGGCGCCGAACGCGCCAGGATCGCTGACCGACAGGCCGAGCACAATGGCGCCTGCCGCGCGCAAGCGGGCGGTGATCGCGGCATCGGATGACGCCACGCGACGGGCTCGAAACGATAATCCGGCGGAACAAAGCGCGCCGATCGTGTCGCAATTCTCTTTGATGATCACCGGCAGTCCGGCGAGAGGCGGCAGCGGCGCGCCAGACTGGATGCGCGCATCCATTGCGCGGGCGGCATCATTCGCCTGATCGTGCAGGATGTGGCGCACCGCGCCGATGGTGCCGTTGCCGGCGTCGATTTGGGCTAGGAAACGCGATGTCAGCTCCTGGACGCTGACATCGCGCTGGCGAATGGCGCGGCATGCCGCTACCGCACTGGTATCAGGCGATAGCGCCGGCATAAACGTTACGACATAACCGATGTTTTGTTAGCAACGCGGGCCGGTGCTGCAACGTGGCCGAACAAGGCGCCGACCCGTTGTGCTTCGGTATCGGTGTGCGGAAACAGGTAGGCGCAGCCGATATAAATGGCCAGATTGGCCAGCAAGGCCACAAAACCCGAAGTGACCCCCCAGAGCGGCCCGACATCGACCGGGTAGTGCAGCGTCATGATCACCGCCAGCAGGAAGCCCACGATGGTTCCGGCATAGGCACCCTGCTTGTTGCCTTTCATCCAGAAAATTCCAAGGAACTGCGCGACGGCGATCTGGATGATCCCCTGATAGCCGATCACCGCGATGTTGAAGAGATCGGGCAGTTTCAGTGTGGCGATCCAGGCGCCGAGCAAGGTGATGACGATCATGCTGATTTTGGCGATGTTTACTTTTGTGGCCTCGCCGAGCACACGATAAGTGCCGAAAATATCGTTCGCGACCTGGGCGCCGGTGGATTGGATATTGCCGTCGATATTGCCCATGGTCGAGGCGAGGATGATTATGCCGGCGACAGCGAGCAGAACCAAGCCGCCCGCCTGCTGATTGACAATGAACCAGATAGCGTCAGGTGTTTTGGCAACAGCGGGGATATTGGCCGCGAGCATCGACATGACCAGCAAGGCACCTGCGAATACGAAAGAAATCGGCGCTGCGATCGCGGCACCCTGTTTCATCGCGCCGACGCTGCTGGCGGTGAATAGCCGAACGAAAATGCCCGGCCAGCACCAACCACCTAACGCGCCGGTGAAAATCAGGGCGAACAGATAGAGCGGCCCTTGTTTTGAGGCGATGCCCGGGATGGTAAACAGACCGTGCGGCAGGGCGGCAAAGGACGCGCCCTTGACGACGAGCAGCCAGCCGATCAGGCCGAGGATCAGCACCGTGCCGCCAATATAGGACACCACGCCCTGCACCATGTCGGACAGCACAACGCCGCGCATGCCCATTTGCACGGTCCAGAACTGGCGCACCGCCAACAGCAACACGCCGAGGAGGACGGCGAAGTCGAAATCGATTTTGGTCAGCGCCATATAGAAAAATAGCATGCCCAGCGCCTTCATGCCGAGGATAATCCACGGGAATTGTGAAACGATACCGATGACGCCGATCAGCGGGCGCAGGTTTTTTGAATCGTAGCGGAGCGCGAACAAATCGGGCTGGGTGTAGAGATTGAACCGCTTGCCCCAGAGCCAGACTCGGGTTGCGATGGCATACATCACCACGATGGTTAGTAGGCTGTAGAGCAGCAGGTAGAAACTTAGCACGCCAGCCTGCACCGCAAGGCCACCGAAGGCGATGAAAATCGCGCCGGGATACCAGGTGTTGAGGAATGACATCGACTGAAAGAAGGCGCCGAATGATCGGCCCCCGACGGCGTAATCGCCGAAATCCTGATCCTTGCGGTAGGATATGTGCAGATAGACCACGACGATGACAAAGAACGCGGCAAGGCCACCAAAGGTTACGAACATCTGGGCGTCTCCGTTTTCAGAAAGGGGGGAATCGGCTGATCACGCGCTCATTCGCCAGGCGGCGATGATGCTCAGGGTCACGAAGAGACCGGCTGCGAGAAAATACCCGATTGACAGGGGCAGCACTGAGAATCCGCCGCGCCCGCTGACAGCGAGGTAGATCGGCGGAAAGCAGCAGACGAGGAAATCCAGTGCGAACCATATGCGGATTATGGTTGGTAGCGACTGGCTAAGGACGGCGTTATCGTCGGTCATGGCAATCATCCTTTGGTTAGGGTTCGTTCTGGTTGAACAGGTTCAAGGCCGCACCATTCAGCGATGAACAGCGCCATGGTTTGGGTGATGCGTTTGACCGAGGCCAGGCTGACAGCTTCGTCGGCGGCATGAATCGAGCGGGCGATCGGGCCGTAGCAGAGGGCTGGAATTTGATCGTATAACGCATAGACCCTGGTATCGAGATAACCGGCTGTCATGAAGGTTTCGAGCGGCTTACCGATGACGGCTTGATGCGCGCGCGTTAGCACTGCCTCGGCCTCGGAGCCTGGTTCAAGGACATATCCCTCGGCGTAAAACCCACCGAAAGTTACGCGGGGGGGGTTAGAAGCGAGGAAGGCGTCGCCGCGCGCAAAACCAGCGAGGCGTTCGGTGATCTCGCTGGCAGCGTCGGCCGCGGCAATGCCTGGATAGAGCGCGATCCGGCAGCCGATCCGGCACCAGCTTGGCACCGAGGATGCCCAATCGCCGCCTTGGATTGTTCCGATATTGAGATTGATCGGGTGGATTGCGGTGTCAAAATGAGCGCGTCCCGCTTTGCGGGTGTTCCAATCCGCCTCGATCTCGCGCAGCGCGCCGATCACCCGCCAAGCCGCATCGATCGCGTTGGTGCCTGCTGCCATCTCACGGACATGAGCGGGAGCGCCCTGGACCTCGACCTCAAACCACAGCACACCCACATTGGCGCGGACGAGTTTTTCATCCTCCGGCTCGGGAATCAGCACGGCGTCGGCCTTGTAGCCGCGCAGATGGGTCATCAAGGCACCGTTCCCGGTTGACTCTTCCTCGATCACCGATTGCACATACACGCTCGCGGCTGGCTGGAATCCCGCTTGGCGTAGGGCGTCGAGCGCGAAGATATTGGCGGCAACGCCCGCTTTCATATCGCCACTGCCGCGACCGAACAGCCAATCGCCGTCGATCACCGGGTCGAAGGGTGGATTGCGCCACATCGCCGCAGGGCCGGCGGGAACCACATCGACATGCGCTTGCAAAATCAGGCTGCGGCCCGTTTCGTGACGCGGTCGATGAATACCGACCACAATTGGCGCGGTTGAATGCAGCGCTGAGACCGCTGCACCGCCGACATGTCGGCCTATCGCCTCGGGTTCGACGGTGAAGCGGTCCATCGAATAGCCGCGCGCGCGCAAGGCACCGAACAAGAAATCTTGGATCGTGTGTTCGTTGCCGCGCGTCGATGGGAAACGCACCAGCGCCTGGGTGAAGGCGATCTGTTCAGCAAATCCGACTTCGACGGCAGCAATAATCCGATTCGCGATTTCGTCAGACACGGCCATTCAGACAATCCCCTTTTTTTTGACGCGCCCTCATCTTTTGAGGCGATGCAGCGCGGGTCGTTTCGACATCGACCAAAATCTTACGGTGAGGATGATAAAAGTGTCAAGGAATAATGTATTGTGTCATTAGCTGATACAGTCTATAGGGGGGAGATGAAAAATCTTCCGACGCTGAAATCGAGTGTCCCAATGGTCCGCGCGGTGGAGCGGGCCATCGGGTTGTTGCAAGCGTTCAGTCAGGCAAAGCCGCGTCTGACACTGAGTGAACTCGCCCGCGCCGCAGCACTCGATAAGGGAACCACGCGGCGCATCCTGCAAACACTGGCTGTTGGCGGTCTGATCGAGCATGATGAGGAAACCGCGCGCTATGCGCTATCGGTTGGGGTGCTCGAACTCGGCGCTGCGGTTGAAACCGGTCGGGGACTGCGCGATGTCGCCGCCGCGCACCTCGCCAAAATCGCGATGAAAACTGGCTGCACGACTTTCCTCTGGGTGCATCGCGACGCGATGGCGCTGTGTATTGAGCGCGTGCGGTCCGGTGAGATCAGCATTGATATTCCCTGGACCCATGTCGGCAATCGCACGGCGCTGAATTGCGGTGCCGGGCCTCGCACGCTGCTGGCGTTCCTATCGCCCCAGGACCGGGCGGCGGTTTTGGCGTCCACCCTGCCGCAACGGACGGCACTCAGCCAGACCGATCCGGATGTGTTAGAGGCCGCTTGTGCCCGGATACGCGATCAGGGCTGGGAACTCGCCATCGACGATTTCGTGTTGGGGCTGACCGGTCTCGGGGTGCCGATTTTTGATCGCGAGAATCGATTGCTCGGCACGATCAGCATCACCACCCTCACACCGCGTTTTACCAGCGCCGAAGAGGTCAGCTGTCGCGAAATACTTTGCACCGCCGCACGGGAAATCGGCAATGCCATGCGCTGACCCTTAAGTGGTGACCCTCACCCTTACTCTTAGCCCTTGTCCTTGAACGGGGGCGTTGGTCGGAGGGGGTGGGTGCTTGCGCTGGGGGAGAGGATTGTTTAGTGGAGCGGGGTGCCGGCACCCCTGGAGGCCGGTTTTTGGTGTTTATAGGAGCGAAAAATGGCCAATTTTGAAGTGATTCCGGCCGAGGTTCGCGCGCGGGCCGGCAAGGGGGTGGCGCGGGCGACACGGCGGGATGGTAAGGTTCCGGCAGTGATTTACGGCGCGAAGCAGGAGCCGAGCCTGATTGCGCTGGATCCTAGAGTGGTGATGCGCGAGTTGAAGCGGGGCGGTTGGCGCTCGCGCTTATATGAGATTGACACGGCTGGGGTGAAGACCCGCGCGCTGATGCGCGATGTGCAGTTTCACCCGGTGACCGATAATCCTGAGCATGTCGATTTTCAGCGCCTTGCCGTTGGCGAGCCGGTGCGCGTCGCGGTGCAGGTGG
>JAJZEG010000171.1 GCA_021828605.1 Pseudomonadota bacterium
CCGCGCCCGACCCAGCCCACAGCAACGCCGCGTATCTCACGCCAGCCTTTCACTCCGCCCAAAACCCATGGCTGGCTCTGCCGCCTGCTGCCCGGCGGTCAACTCGGCGGCTACGCATTTCAACTCGAACGTCATTTGCACACGCCAGATTTCATCGACCTGCTCACCGAACATCCCGATCTCGGTCGCCATCTGCACAGCCTCTGCCGCATGCTCGGCATCAAACGCCCGCGCCCCAATATCACCAGCGCCCCAGCCGCATGGCCCGCCAGCGCCAATCCCGCGCCAGCCGCCGCAACGAACCTCACGCCCGAACCCGTCCTCAACAGCCCGGCGCCGGTCGCCGCGTTTCAGCCGCTTTTCGCCGCCTATTTCAAAAACCCATGATTTTTGCTCTCGCCTTTTCGCGCCTAAATCGTTGCACTATCGTAACAAAATCCATTACTCAGCCATGCAGCGCCGAGAGCAACCCAAGCACGCCGGATGCGGCCATCAAGGTGAGCAAAAACCTGTTGAAATTTTCCGCCGACACATATCTCACCGCGCGGATCCCGATCATCATGCCGAGGCCGACACAGGGGGCGAGCCAGAGGCTGGTCGAAAGCCAGGCCAGGCGGGCGAGGCCGGAGCCGATGGCGACGGCAATGGCGATCAGAAAACTGGCGAGATTGAACGAGAGCAAAATCGTCCGGCTTTGACCGACCTCACGGCGCTGCAAGGCGACCGTGATGGCGGGCACCGGGCCGCCCATGCCGGTGCAGCCATTGAGCACACCGCCGATCAAGCCAGCAAAGGCCAGCGGTGTCAGGCCGCCCGGTAAACGGAGCGGCAAGCGCGCGGCCCGCAGCAGCGCCACGCTGATCGCGAGCACCGCAATCATAATTTTGATAGTGCGCGCATCGAGCAGCCCGAGCAGCAGCAGCCCAACCGGCGTGCCGATCAGGGCGGCAACCCCAATCGTCAGCGCCGCGCCCGGCGCGACCGACCGGCGCGCCTCGGCTAACACGCCGAGGCTGACCAGCGCGCCCAGCACCATGGTTTGAAACACCACCTGGCGCGGGCTGCCGGAGAGAATTGCAAAAACCGGCGCAAAGACCAAGCCAAAACCGAAACCCGCAAACCCGGTCACCACACCGCCAAGCAGGGCGGCGAGGCCTGCACAGAGGATCAATCCGTCAGACATCGCCGCCGCACCGGGTCAATTTTATCGATCGAGTTCGACTCCAGCATTATCAAGACCACCGATGGCTGCGCCCTGATAGCGCGACATATCGGTGCCGGTTTCCTCAACGCTGCGGCCCGATGTTTGAAAACCGAGCAGCAGAATCGGCACGATACTGATAATCGTTAGTCCACTGAGCAAGGTATAGAGCGATGACGAGGTCATTTGACTAGCCAGGATCGGGAACAAAAACACCAGAACAACCCCGCCGAGAAACCGGGTAATACTCTCGCCGATCATCGAGCCCGAGGCGCGCAGCCGGGTCGGGAATTGCTCCGCCATATAGAGTTTCGCCAGCGGGAAGCCCGCATAAACAAAAGCCCAGGTGACCATCGCGGCAATAATCACGCCCCATTGCGGCAAAGGCTGACCGAGCGCGATAGTGCCGAGGGCCGCAATAATCATTACCCCGACCAAGCCCCAACGGCGGCTGATCCGATCCCCCAGCAATCCGGCGACGGCGTTAGAAATCACGGTGAGGAACAGCAACCCTGATGTGTAGTATAAGGCGTCGGTTTTACTGGCCCCCATCCGGCTGAGAATACTCGGGCCATACAAAGTGATCACATAAAACACGATGAAAGGGGAGAGCAAGGCGGCATAGGATACAAAGCAGCGAATGAGGTAAGGCGGCTTGGCGAAATCCACCAAGGATACCCGCCGGGCCGCGGTGACTTCGAGCACGCGCAGCGAGGAGCGGTCGATCAAGGTTTCATCATGCGGCAGATTGCTAACATTTTCCAGCCGCTCGACGAATTGACGCACCTTATCGACCTGACCGATTTTAAGCAGGAAGCGGGGTGATTCGGGCAGAAAAATAATCACCACCGGCATGATCAAAATCGTCGCCCCGCCGAGCATCAGCAAAACCCGCCAGGCTTCGGAATCAGCGAGATGACCAATGATCAGCGCGCCCGCCAAAGTGTTCAACCCGTAAGCAAAGCCCAGTAACGAGTTGGACAGGCCAACGGCGGTGCCGCGTGCCCGTTTGTTCACAAACTCCGAGAGCAGCAGATAGGGAACCGGAAACACCGCCCCCTGCCCCAGCCCCGCAACAAAGCGGCAGGCGACCAGTTCGGTAATCGATTGCGAGAAGCTGGCCAGGAAGGTGAACAGGCTGAACACCACGATCCCGCCGAGCAACGCGGTTTTGCGTCCGAACCGATCTGCAATGCGCCCGGCAGGCAGCAACCCGACCACAATGCCGAGCGTGCCCGCACTGGCAATCAGCCCGACTTGTTTGGGATCGAGATGCCAGGTTTTTTTCAGCAGAAACAGCACCGGGGCAATAATCCCGATATCGAACGCTTCCAGTATCCAAACCAGACCGAGCAGGGCGATGATCCCGAGCACGGTTTTGTTAATCGGTATCCGGTCGAGGCGGGCTAGCAGATTTTCCTGGACGATGAGGTCCTGCTCGCTGAACGTTGCCATTTAGTTTCTCCCTTTATTGTCTTGGACGGTTTATGATCGCATCGGCTCGCTCGTTTATTGTTTTTATCGATTGTCGATATTCAGGTCGGCATGGCAGCGAGGCTCGGTATCCGCTTTGCTAACGCGCCGACAATGCCGTGCGGCGTGTCCGCGACAATCACGCCTGCCTCCTCCAGCGCCGCGCGCTTGCTGGCGTAGCTGCCCCCCGAGCCCGCGACGATAGCACCGGCATGGCCCATTTTGCGACCCGGCGGTGCGGCGCGCCCGGCGATGAACGCGATCACCGGCTTATCCATCGTGCGGGCATAGTCCGCCGCCTCCTCCTCCATGGTGCCACCGATTTCGCCGACCAGAATAACCGCATCGGTGCGCGGATCCTGGTCAAGCGCTCTAAGGGCATCGAGCGTGGTGGTGCCGATCATCGGATCGCCGCCGATGCCGATGAAGCTCGATTGGCCAAAGCCGCCCCGGGTCAGATTCAAGCAAACCAAAGTGCCCAAACTACCGCTGCGCGAAATAACACCAACCCGCCCTGGGCTGAAAACCTTGTTGTTGTGCCCAGGCATAATGCCAACGAACGCCTCGCCGGGCGTGACCAGGCCAGCGGTGTTTGGCCCTAAAATCCGGCAGCCTCGTGCATCGGCGGCTGCAAACACATCGAGCATGTCATGGCCGGGCACATGCTCGGTGAGCATCACCAACCCGCCGAGCCCGGCCTCGATCACGTCGAGCGCCGCATCGCGCACGCCCATGGGTGGGACGAACATCACCGCGATATCGGCCTGCATCGCGCGCACCACCTCATGCACCGAGGCGAAAACCGGCAAACCAAGATGGGTTTCACCCGCGCGTTTCGGATTGACCCCGGCGACGATCTGGGTGCCGACTTCGCGCATCCGCTCGGTCCAGAACGTGCCTTGACCGCCGGTCATGCCAATAACGACCACGCGGTCCGAACGGCGGATGATGGGGAATGTGCTCATTGTGCTGCCTCAATCGCCGCATGCACGGCGTCTTCCATCAGATCAAAGGGTTCAACCCCAAATGCGTCGCGCACCAGCGCGACCGCTTCGTCGGCGCCGGTGCCGTGAACCGAGAAAAATATCGGTAAATCCGGCTCAAGCCGTTGCCACGCCTCAATCACGCCCCGGGCCATCACATCGGTGCGCGCGAAAGCCCCGCAGAAATTGACCACTAACGCGCGGATCTCCGGCTTGGCCAGAAGCAGTTCGAGCGCGGGCTCGGCTTTGGTATAGGCGTCACCGCCAATTTCCAGAAAATTGGCTGGCCTGCCGCCCAGCACGCTGACCACATCCATGGTGGTCATGGTCAGGCCCGCCCCGTTCGCGAGAATGCCCACCGGCCCGTCCAACTCGATGAATTTAAGCCCTACTTCACTGGCCCGTCGCTCTAACAGTGTTGAGGGGTCGGGCGCTGCTGCGGCGGCCAATGTGGTTTGACGGTAGGCAGCCGCGTCATCAAGAACGAATTTACAATCCAGCGCGGCAATCGAGCCATCGGCAAGCTGCACCAGCGGATTGATCTCGATCAGCTCAGCATCGGTTGCGCGGTAGCGGCGATACAGCGCCACCAGGATCCGCGCAATCTCGGCCTGCGCTTCCCCTAACGGCAAACCATCGAGCATCGCGCTGGCGTCCGCTTCGTCGAACTGGTCGGTGCTGCGCACCAAGTGGCGGCGCAGTAATTCGGGGTGCGACTGGGCGATATCTTCGATATCCATCCCGCCTTCGGTGGAAAACAACACCAGCGAGCAGCGTTCGCGCGGCGCGTGCAACACGGCGGCGTAATATTCCTGGACAATCGCCGCTTGCGCTTCAACCAGCACGCTCGCGACCGGATGCCCGGCGATGGTCATCCCCAAAATCCGCTCGGTGGCAGCGCGCGCTTCGCCTGGTGTTGCCGCGAGGCGGATGCCGCCCGCTTTACCCCGCTTGCCGGTTGGCACCTGGGCTTTGATCACGCAGGCGCCGATCCGCTCGGCGGCAGCTTCGGCCTCCGATGCGGTGTGGCAAAGCGCGCTGTCGAGAAGTTGGATGTTAGCGGGGGCGAGCACGAGGCGTTTCGCGTCATATTCCATGAGATTCATGCTGATATCCTTACTTGCCGAATGTCGACCAATAGGGGCCGAACAAATCGTCTTCACTGGGCCTGTCTTCCGCAATCGGCACCACCAGATGGGTGATATTGATGAAATGCCGGTAGTTCAGATTTTCGCTGATCGAGTTTTTTTGCCAACTGCCGCAGCCCATGCTCAAAGTGAATTCCAGACCGCTATCGAAGCCCCCGCCATTGCCGAACGTATGGGCAAAGTTCACGAGCACCCGCACCACATCGAGCGTTTCGGCAAGGTGGCGGGCGCGCTCGGGGCGGGTGGTGTGCAAGCCGCAAGAATGACCGCGTCCTTGGTAAGCGAGAATATCGCGCACGATGTCGGTTGCCGCGTTGAAGTCAGGGGCCCGATAGAGCGCCAGCACCAGCGATAATTTTTCACCCGAGAACGGCGATGCCGGGCCGATGC
>JAJZEG010000089.1 GCA_021828605.1 Pseudomonadota bacterium
CGCCAATGGCGGGGGCTATTACCATTTTTCCTATTCGGTGGTGCGCGGATGCGACCGGATTGTGCCGGTCGATATTTACGTGCCGGGCTGTCCGCCGACCGCTGAGGCGCTGGTGTACGGCATTTTGCAGTTGCAGAAAAAAATCCGCCGCACCGGGACCATCGCTCGTGGCTGAGGATGAGGGCAACGCACCGGTGGCGGTGGAGCCGGTTGATGCGTTCGCACAGGCGCTGGGCGCGATTGCCGGGGTCAGCACGGTCTATTGGCAGGGTGCTGAACGGGTGGTGTTGGCTGAACGGGCCGCGCTTGCGGTGGCGATGCGGGTGCTGCGCGATGATCCGCGTTTCGCGTTCCAGCAATGTATGGATGTGTGCGGGGTCGATTGGCCGCAGCGCGCCGAGCGGTTCGAGGTGGTTTATCAGCTTTTATCCCTAACCCGGAATGATCGGTTGCGGGTGATTACCCGCACCGATGAGGTGCAAGCGGTGCCGAGCGTGAGTGCGATCTGGCCGGGGACGGCCTGGTGGGAGCGTGAGGTTTGGGATTTGTTCGGGGTGCTGTTCGATGGGTTGGCCGATCACCGACGGATCATGACCGACTACGGGTTTGAGGGGCATCCGCTGCGCAAGGATTTCCCGCTGACCGGCCATGTCGAGATGCGCTACGATATCGATGAGCGCCGCGTGGTTTATGATAAGGTTAGACTGGCGCAGGAGTTTCGCAATTTCGATTTTCTGTCGCCGTGGGAAGCGATGACGACGCTGCCGGGTGATGAGAAGGCGGGTCGGTCATGAGCGATGTGGTGAACACGAATCCGGACCTGGTGCAGGCGGTGCGCCATACGATCAATGTCGGGCCTCAGCATCCGGCGACGCATGGTGTGTTGCGGTTGATACTGGAAATGGATGGCGAGACCGTCGAGCGGGCTGATCCGCATATCGGGTTGCTGCATCGGGGCACCGAGAAACTGATCGAGTTCAAGTCCTATATGCAGGCAGTGCCGTATTTTGATCGGCTCGATTATGTCTCGCCGATGTGTTGCGAGCATGCGTTTGCGTTGGCAACTGAGACGTTGCTTGGGATTACTGTGCCGCTGCGCGGTCAATGGATCCGGGTTTTGTTCTCGGAAATTACCCGGGTGCTTAATCATTTGCTGACTGTGGTGCATTTGGCGCTGGATATTGGCGCGCAAACGCCGAGCCTGTGGGGCTATGAGGAGCGCGAAAAGCTGCTCACCTTCCACGAGGCGGCGTCGGGGGCGCGGTTTCATGCCAATTATGTGCGCCCCGGTGGCGTGTCGAAGGATTTGCCGGCGGGGCTGGCTGATGAGATTTGGGCGTGGAGTGAAACATTCCCGAAATTTCTGGATGATTTGGAAAATCTGCTGAACGGCAATCGGATTTTCCGGCAGCGTTTGGTCGATATTGGGGTCATCTCGGCGCAGGATGCGATTGGGATGGGCTTCTCCGGGCCGAATTTGCGGGCCTCGGGGGTGGCGTGGGATTTGCGGCGCGCGCGGCCCTATGACACCTATGCCGAGGTTGATTTCGAGGTTGCTGTTGGCAAACATGGCGATTGCTTTGATCGGTATCTGGTGCGGGTTGCCGAGATGCGGCAAAGTTGGAAAATCATCAGGCAGGCGCTGAAGAAAATGCCGGATGGGCCGATCAAGGTGCAGGATAGTAAGTTCAATCCGCCCAAGCGTGCCGAGATGAAGCGCTCGATGGAGGCGATGATCCATCACTTCAAGCTCTATACTGAAGGATATCATGTGCCGGCGGGCGCGACCTACACGGCGGTTGAAGCGCCGAAGGGTGAGTTTGGAGTTTATTTGGTCGCCGATGGCAGTAATCATCCCTACCGCTGTAAAATCAGGCCCACTGGATTTGCGCATTTGCAGGCGATGGAAATGATGTCCAAGGGGCATATGTTGGCCGATGCAATCGCGATTTTGGGGTCGCTCGATATTGTGTTCGGCGAGGTTGACCGATGAGCGTTGAAACCAAACAGGTTGATCAGCCCTTGATGTTTGCGTTTGACGCGATCAGTGAGGCGGCGATTCCGGCCATTATCGCGACCTATCCGGAGGGGCGTCAGGCCAGTGCGGCGATGCCGTTGCTTGATTTAGCGCAGCGGCAAATGGGCCGCTTGACCGGGCATCGGTGGGTGCCCCGGGTGGCGATGGATGTGATTGCGGCGCGGCTGAGCGTGGCGCCGATGCGCATTTATGAGGTCGCGACGTTTTACACCATGTTTCATTTGGCGCCGGTCGCACGGCATCATTTGCAGGTTTGCACCACCACGCCCTGTTGGTTGCGCGGATCGGATGCGGTGCATCGGGCGTGCCAGGCGGCGGCGCTGGCTGACCCGGACTATTTTAGTGTTGAGGAAATGGAGTGTTTGGGTGCGTGCGTGAACGCGCCGGTTTTGATGATCAATGATGAGGTCTATGAGGATTTGGACGGGGCGCGCACTGACGCATTGTTAGTTGCAGTTAAAAAGGGCGCCGCGCCGCCAGCCGGATCCACCATCGGGCGGCATGGTTCGGCGCCTGAGGGCGGGCCGACGACATTGTTCATGGCGGAAGCGACCGATGAGGCAACATCCTGATGCTGAGCGATAAGGACCGGATTTTCACCAATTTATACGGGCTGCATGACTGGCGTCTGGCCGGGGCGCGGGCGCGCGGCGATTGGAATGGCACGGCGGACATATTAGCGCGTGGGCGCGATGCGATTATCCAGGAGATCAAAAACTCGGATTTGCGCGGGCGCGGCGGGGCGGGATTCCCGACCGGAATGAAATGGTCGTTCATGCCCAAGCAGAGCGATGGCCGACCCAGCTATTTGGTGGTGAATGCGGATGAGAGCGAGCCTGGGACTTGCAAGGATCGGGATATTTTACGCAACGATCCGCATAAATTGCTTGAAGGCTGCTTGATTGCCGGATTTGCGATGGGCGCTAACACCGCGTTTATTTATATTCGCGGCGAGTTCTATAATGAGTATGTGCATTTGCAAGCGGCGATCGATGAGGCGTATCAGGCGGGGTTGTTAGGGCCGGATGCGTGTGGATCGGGCTGGGCGTTTGATATTCGGCTGCATCGCGGCGGTGGCGCTTATATTTGTGGTGAAGAGTCGGCCTTGTTAGAAAGTCTTGAGGGCAAAAAGGGGATGCCCCGGATGAAGCCGCCGTTTCCGGCGGCGATGGGGCTGTATGGCTGCCCGACGACGGTGAATAATGTTGAATCGATTGCGGTGGCACCGACGATTATGCGCCGGGGTGCGGATTGGTTTTCGGGTTTGGGGCGGCCAAAAAATACCGGGACCAAGATTTTTTGTATCTCCGGGCATGTTAATCGGCCTTGCAATGTTGAGGAAGAATTGGGCATTCCGCTGCGGGAGTTGATCGAGACCCATGCCGGTGGGGTGCGCGGCGGTTGGGATAATTTGCTGGCGGTGATTCCGGGTGGCTCCTCGGTGCCGATGATACCGAAATCGGTCTGTGACACGGTGTTGATGGATTACGATAGTCTGCGCGAGGCGCGCAGCGGCCTGGGCACGGCTGCGGTGATTGTTATGGATAAATCGACCGATTTGATCCGGGCGATTGCGCGGCTTTCGGCATTTTACAAGCATGAAAGCTGTGGCCAATGCACGCCGTGCCGGGAAGGCACGGGTTGGATGATGCGCATGATGAACCGGCTGGTCGAAGGACGGGCGGAGTTGGCGGAAATCGATTTGTTAGAGCAAGTGACGCGGCAGGTTGAGGGCCATACGATTTGCGCGTTGGGCGATGCGGCGGCATGGCCGATCCAGGGGTTGCTGCGGCATTTCCGCCCGGTGGTGGAGCAGCGGATCAAGGATTATCGGGCGCAGCATACGCCGCGCGTGGCGGCGGAATAGGTCTGGCATGTTGAGCGCACATCGGAAGATGAAATAATGACCAAGCTTACCATTGACGGTATCGAGATCGAGGTGCCGAATAATTTCAGCGTGTTGCAGGCTGCCGAAGCGGCGGGGCGGGAGATTCCGCGTTTTTGTTATCACGAGCGGTTGTCGGTTGCCGGTAATTGCCGGATGTGTCTGGTTGAGATTGAGAAAATGCCCAAGCCGGTGGCCTCGTGCGGGCAGCCGGTCGGGGAGGGGATGGTTGTTTTTACCGACAACGAAAAAATTCGGGCGGCGCGGCGGAATGTGATGGAATTTCTGCTGATCAATCATCCGCTGGATTGTCCGATTTGCGATCAGGGTGGCGAGTGTGATTTGCAGGATGAGGCGGTGGGTTATGGCCGCAGCCGCTCGCGCTATGATGAGAACAAACGATCCGTTAGTGAAAAATATCTAGGCCCCCTGGTCAAGACCGCGATGACGCGCTGCATTCAATGCACCCGCTGCGTGCGGTTTTTGGCAGAGGTGGCCGGGGTTCCGGAGCTGGGCGGCACCTCGCGCGGTGAGACGATGGAAATCACCAATTACGTCGAACGCTCGTTGAGTTCGGAATTATCGGGCAATATCGTCGATATTTGTCCGGTAGGGGCGCTGACCTCTAAGCCATACGCATTCGTGGCGCGCCCCTGGGAGTTGAGCAAAACCGATAGTATTGACGTGTTTGATGCGGTGGGCAGCAATATTCGGGTGGACAGCAAAGGCGGTGTGGTGCTGCGGGTTTTGCCGCGCCGGAATGATGCGGTGAATGAGGATTGGCTCGCCGATAAAGGGCGTCATGCGCCGGTGGATGGGATTAAGTATCGGCGGCTGGATCGGCCTTGGTTGCGGGTGAATGGCGCGTTGCAGGCGGTGAGCTGGGATCAGGCGTTTGCGGCGATTGCGGCGCGGACGCGCGCGGTGCCGGGTGCGCGGATCGGGGCGATTGCCGGTGATCTGTGCGATGTCGAGAGCATGTTTGCACTCAAGCAGCTGATGAACAGGCTCGGTTCGGGTAATCTGGATTGCAGGCAGGATGGTGCGGCGCTCGATGCCTCGCGGCGGAATTACTATGTGTTCAACACCACGATTGCCGGCATTGACGAAATTGACGCATTGTTAGTTGTCGGTGCGGATATCCGGCGTGAGGCGCCAGTATTGAATGCGCGAATTCGCAAGCGTTGGGCTGACTTGCCGACATTCCAGGTGGGCATGATTGGCGCTGACGTTGATTTGACCTATCCGACGACCATGATTGCCG
>JAJZEG010000173.1 GCA_021828605.1 Pseudomonadota bacterium
AAATCGCGCGCCTCATCCCGGCCAATCGTGTAATGATGCACCACCGCCAACGGGTAGGAGGTTTGCGCAATATGGATCCGCGCCAACGCCCGGAACGCCCCGCCGGACAAATATAAATCACCGTCGCCGTCGCCCTGGGCGAACGGCACCGAGGCCAATTCAGCCTCCACAATCGCCCGCGCCCGCACCGGCTCTCCGCCCGCCCGCTCGGCCAGGCGGATCACCCCGACCGGCAGGGTCATTGCCGGGCCGATCACCCCGCGCGCCATCCTGACCACTTCCAGCGAACCACCGCCCAAATCGGCCAAAACCCCGTTCGCCGCCGGAATCCCGCATAACACGCCCTCAGCCGATAACCGCGCCTCCGCCTCACCGGATAGCACCGTCACCGCCAAATTCGGCACTTCGCGGCCAATTCGCGCCACGAACTCCGCGCCATTGGCCGCGTCGCGCACCGCCGAGGTCGCCAACGCCTCAAACGGCGTCGCCCCCATGGCGGCGGCAATCGTCGCATAGCGACGCAGCACCACCATCGCTTCATCCATTGCGGCGGGATCGAGCTGGTTGGTGCTGATCAATCCACGCGCAAGGCGCAGCACCGCTTTTTCGTTGAAAATCTGCACCGGGTTGCGTGATTCGCCCTCGAACACCACCAAGCGCACCGAATTCGATCCAAGGTCCACCACCGCACGCCGCAAGCGCCGTCCTGCCGATAAATTCTGCCGATCCTGCATTCTGCCGTCATACCGCAGCGCAGCGTCTTTGAATAGAAAGTCCGAGCGCGTCAAAATCAGTCACTCAAAACGCCATTGACGGCGACGCCCCAATGGGCACCGCCGCCAATGATTTGCACAGTTGCAGCATTGTTAAAACATAAAGATAACCCGCCAGCGGGTCATCTTTATGTTATCGCGCTCTAGCCCATAAAAACTTGGCCCGGATTCGCTGCCGAATAGCTTTGCAGGAATTGCGAGATCGTCATTGACGAGGCCTGGAACACCGGCCCGGTCATGACGCCAATATGGTCAGCGGTGAAGGATACCGGCGACAAGGTGACGCCCAGATCATGCGCCTGCACGCCCGGAAGGTGATAATCGATCACCCCACCCGCCAGATTGAGCAGATCGCCCAAATTACCGCCGGTGATCTGGCCTTTCGCCGCCGCCGCTTCGTTGAAGGTCGCGACGTCTTTGGTCAGCGTCGCCTGCGCCGACGGATCGCCGATCAACACCACCTGACCGAAATGCGGCAAGGCGCCGCCTTGGCCCGGCACATAAGCCGGCGCGTAAGGCTGTAGCCCCTGCACATCCGACGCATAGCTGCCGACCGGGTCGCCATAGGTCACGATATTGACGAAGTTCGAGCCGTTACCGACCGTGGTGGTCGATGTTGGAATCCCGGTCGATTCAAAGCCAATGCCGCCGAGGCCGGTTTGCTGCGCGACATATTCCGCTTCAATCCCGCCGAGCGAATGGCCGGTAACAAACACGTTGCTGGAGGAAATACCGACACTATTCGCATATTGCACGACCTGCTGCGCGAAGGTCAGCGCGCTGGTCTGGGCGGTCGAAATCTTGCCGGTATAGATCGTGCCATCGGCGCTGAGCTGCGCACCCAGGATCCCGAAATTATTGAGGAGGTTATCGCCGCCCGAGGTGCCCTGATACGCAATGATCACCTGCCCCTGCGTGGTAAGGTAGGCCTTCGCGGCCATGCCGGTTGTATTATTGGTGATGGCGATCGGGATCAGCCCATATTGCATAAAGGGCTGCATGTCCGGCGGCGTGCCAGACGTCGTATATTCGGCATTCGCCGCATTCAGAAACTGCGCGACCGTCGGGGTCAGGCCATCCATGCTCAGACTCTGCATCAGCGGCGCGAAAGTCGGCTTGACAGCGCCGACCATCGACATGCTGCCAGGCACGCCGATCGAACCGCTATCGATTGAGGTGAACGAGGATTGAACAACGGAACTAACCGTATTCGCCGACCCGCCACCAAAAAAATTAAACGAACCCATTTCCTCACCTTTCCAATGCTGCGGCGTCATAAGCGCCGTTTGCGCATCAATGGGTCGGGCATCGACCCTCCTTGCTCGCACAATTTAACTAACGGTTAAAAACAAACCTGTCAATACTTGCGCACACTCTCATAAATAAGCATTGGCACCCCGGCGCGGGGGAAGCCGGAAACCTCAATCATCCCAATCGCACCCAGCACCATGCGCGAGGCAAAATTATCCGCCCGCGCCACCGCCACGATCCGCGATAATTTTGCCTGTTCATGACCATAGCGCAGCGCCGCACCCGCCGCCTCGCGCGCGAGCCCGGCGCCGCGCACCTCGGGCCACATGGCAAAGCGTAGCGCGACGCCCAAGCCATCAGGGCGTTCCTGCAAGCCGGTAATCCCCAAAAACGCCCCCAGCCGCAGCCCGCGCACGCCCCAAATGCCAAATCCGTCGCGGCCCCAGCCGGCAACCTCGGCGGCCAACTCCTCGCCTACCCGCTCACGGGTGCGCACCCCGCCCAGCATTAGCCCAAAGGCGCGCGGGTCGGTTTTCAGAGCCACCAAATCTTCCAGATCCGCCCAACCCACCGGCGTCATCCGCAGCCGCGCGGTGTTGAGCAGCCAGGCCGGATTCATCTCAAGGTCATCGCTCTAGCGGCTGAGTGGACGATATTTGATCCGGTGCGGCTCAGTCGCATCGGCCCCGAGACGGCGCCGCTTATCTTCCTCATAATCCTGGAAATTCCCCTCGAACCATTCAACATGCGAATCACCCTCGAACGCCAAAATATGGGTGGCCAGCCGGTCCAAAAACCACCGGTCATGCGAGGTGATCACCGCGCAACCCGGAAACTCCATCAGCGCCTCTTCCAGCGCCCGCAACGTATCGACATCCAAATCATTGGTCGGCTCGTCGAGCAAAATCACATTATGCTCGCCCTTCAGCATTTTCGCTAAATGCACCCGGTTACGCTCACCACCGGACAAAATCCCAACCTTCTTTTGCTGATCCGAGCCTTTGAAATTGAACGCCCCCACATAGGCGCGCGACTGCACCGTGCGCTTGCCCAAATGGATCACGTCGGTGCCGCCGGAAATTTCCTCCCACACCGTTTTGTCACCATCCAGACTATCGCGCGACTGATCCACATAGCCCAGTTTCACCGTATCACCGACCTCTAACGCACCGTCATCGGGCGTTTCCTTGCCGGTGATCATCCGAAACAAGGTGGTTTTGCCCGCGCCATTCGGCCCGATCACACCAACAATGCCCCCCGGCGGCAATTTGAAGCTGAGCGCATCGATCAGTAAATTATTGCCATAGCCTTTACGCAACTGCCTGGCCTCGATCACAATTCCGCCCAAACGCGGCCCTGGCGGGATAATAATTTCCGCAATCCCGCCCACCTGCTCCTGCGATTTCGCCAACATATCCTCATAGCGGGTGATCCGCGCCTGGCTTTTAGCCTGGCGTGCCTTCGGGCTGGCGCTGATCCAATCGCGTTCCTCGCGCAGCGCGCGCTGGCGGGCGGATTCCTCTTTTTCCTCCTGCGCCAGCCGCTTTTGTTTCTGATCCAGCCAGGCGGTGTAATTACCTTCGAACGGATAGCCGCGCCCGCGTTCGAGTTCGAGAATCCAGTTGGTGACATTTTCAAGAAAATACCGATCATGGGTCACCACAATCACCGTGCCGGCAAAGTTTTGCAGGGTCTTTTCCAACCAAGCCACTGATTCCGCGTCCAAATGGTTAGTCGGTTCATCAAGCAACAGCAAGTCCGGCTGTTCGAGCAACAACCGGCACAACGCCACTCGCCGCCGCTCGCCGCCGGACAAATTGCCCACCGCCGCCTCAGCCGGCGGGCAACGCAACGCATCGAGCGCGATATCAATCCGCCGATCCAAATCCCAACCGTCCTCAGCGTCGATTTTTTCCTGCAAGCGCGCCTGCTCGGCCAGCAGATCATTCATTTTCTCATCGTCCATCGGCTCGGCGAATTCTTCGGAAATCGCATTGAACCGGGCAATCGCCCCGCGCAAATCAGCAAAAGCCAGCGCCACATTGTCGCCCACGGTCAAATCGGGCTCCAAATGTGGCTCCTGCGACAAATACCCAACCCGCACGCCCTCCGCCGCCCAAGCCTCGCCGCCAAATTCCTTCTCGATCCCGGCCATAATTTTCAACAAGGTCGATTTGCCGGCGCCATTGACGCCCAACACGCCGATTTTCACCCCCGGCAAAAATGACAGGGTAATTCCCTTGAATACCTCGCGCCCGCCCGGAAAGGCTTTGGTGAGGTCTTTCATCACGTAAACATATTGATAAGCGGCCATGGTGCGGTATCCCAATTCCTGAAAGCGTCAAAGCCGGTATAGAAACACCCTAGCTGCGGAGCAACCAACCGACACACCAATCCACACGCACCCCTTGCGCTTCATCCACGTCCCTTGATATGTAATATTATTACAAGAACCCCAACGCCGGTGATGTCCATGACCGACCCTGTTGCGCCGCTCGCCCTCTCGAGCCCCCCCATGCGTAGTGGCGCCCCTCAACTCGATGATATTGATCGGCGGATTCTGACCGAATTACAAAATGACGGTCGGATGACCAATGTCGAACTCGCCGGTCGTGCCGGCATCTCACCGCCGCCTTGCCTGCGCCGGGTCCGCCGCCTCGAAGAATCCGGCCTGATACGTGGCTACCATGCCGATACTGACCCGCAAAAACTCGGCTGGCAAATCCAGTTTTTCGCGATTATCGGCTTGGAGAGTCAGCGCCAGACCGTGCTCGACAGCTTTACCGCGCTGATCGCCGGCTGGGACGAGGTCCGCGAATGTCACATGATTCGCGGCGGCGGCGATTTCCTGATGCGCTTCCTCGCCCGCGACGCCGCGCATGAGAATGAAATCACCGAAAAACTGATCGCCGCACCGCAAGTCGCCAAGGTGCAGACCCTGCAAACGATTCGCACCATGATCATGCATGCGGGCGTGCCGCTCTAACCCTTCCCCCCCGGCTGCAATCGAGCGTCAGATGATCACCACGCGCCAAATCACCGCGAATGGCCTTAATTTCACCCTCGATTGCGCGGGGGACGGCCCAGATCTTGCTTTATTCCTGCATGGTTTTCCGGAATCGCGTTTTTCCTGGCGCGACCAACTCCCTGCGTTGGCTGCCCTCGGCTACACCGCCTGGGCGCCTGATTTGCGCGGCTATGGCCATTCATTCCGCCCCGCCGGGGTGAGTGCGTACCGGATCTCCGAGCTGCTCACCGATATCGCCGCTTTGATCGATGCCGCCCGCGCCGAGGGCAAAACCGGCAAGCTCGTGCTGATCGGCCATGATTGGGGCGGCGCGCTCGGCTGGTTCTTTGTGCTCAACCATATCCGACCGGTCGATCGGTTCATTGTGATGAACCTGCCGCACCCCGATTTATTCGCGCGCGGTCTGAAGACCCTGCGTCAGCTGCGCAAATCCTGGTATATTTTCTGGTTCCAAATCCCCTTTCTGCCCGAGCGCGTGCTCGCCGCGCGCAATGCCGCCTGGATCGCCCACGCCTTTCGCGGCTCCGCCATCAACAAATCCCGCTTCCCCGACAGCGTGCTCGATGTCTATCGCAGCAACGCGCTGATCCCCGGCGCCCTTACCGCGATGATCAACTGGTATCGCGCCAATTTTCGCAACCCGTTCCGCGCTCTGCCGCCTGCCAAAATCCTCGACACCCCTACTCTGATGATCTGGGGCGAGCACGACATCGCCCTCGGCCTCGAACTCACCCACGGCACCGAGGCGCTGGTGCGCGATTTCACCCTGCGCACCATCCCGACCGCCTCGCACTGGGTGCAGCAGGACGAACCCGAGATCGTCAATCGCCTGATCAGCGACTGGCTCAGCGCGTCATGCTCTGGCGGCGAGCCGGTGCCGACCAGCCAACCCTGATCATTTCTGCATTGGATAGGCCCAGATGACCGACAAACCCCGCCCGATCACCTATTATTTCTCGATGTCCTCGCCCTGGACCTATTTCGGCCATGCCCGGTTCATCGCCCTCGCCGCCCGCCATCATTTGACCATCGAGATGCGGCCGATCCCGCTCCTGCGCCTGTTCCCCGAAACTGGCGGCCTGCCCGCGCCGCGCCGCCATCCCACCCGCCAAGCCTATCGCCTGATCGAACTCCAACGCTGGTCCGCGGCGTTGGGAATCCCGATCAATCCGCTCCCTCAATTCTTCCCTTTCGATGTTTCGCTCCTGGACCGATTGGTGATCGCATTCTGCGCGGCCGACCATGACCCTAACCGTTTCATGGCGCTGGCCTGGGCCGGGATTTGGCAGCACGAACGCAATCTGGCCGACCCGACGGTGTGCGCCGATTTACTCGCGCAAGCCGAGGCGCCGGCCAGCCTGCTCGCCGCCGCCGATGCGCCCGCCACGCAAGCGCGCTATGAGGCCAATCTGGCGGCGGCGCTGGAGGCGGATATTTTCGGCGCGCCCAGCTATGTGCTCGATGGCGAGCCGTTCTGGGGCCAGGATCGGCTGAGTTTGCTGGACGCCACGCTGGTCAGCGGTCGCCCGCCAATGACCGCCGCTATCGTCCAGAATAATCAATAAAAAGTTTTGCCGATTTAATGATATCGGCTACAGGAATGCACCATGGCTGAGACGATTGAAACCAAACTGCTCATCATCGGCGCGGGCCCTGCCGGCTATACCGCCGCCATCTATGCCGCGCGTGCCAACCTCGCCCCGGTTCTGGTCGCCGGGCTGCAGCCCGGTGGTCAGCTGACCATCACCACCGATGTCGAAAATTATCCCGGCTTCGCTCAGGCGATCCAAGGCCCCTGGCTCATGGACCAAATGCAGGCCCAGGCCGCTCATGTCGGCACCAGGATTATCCAGGACATCATTGTCTCGGTCGATTTCGCCACCACCCCGCTCACCGCAATCGGCGATTCCGGCGCCATTTATCGTGCCGACGCCGTGGTGATTGCCACCGGCGCCCAAGCGCGCTGGCTCGGCCTGCCATCGGAGCGGCAGTTCCAGGGCGGCGGCGTTTCTGCCTGCGCCACCTGTGACGGGTTCTTTTTTCGCGGCAAGCATGTCGCGGTCATCGGCGGCGGCAATACCGCCGTCGAGGAAGCCTTATTCCTCACCCATCACGCTGCCTCCGTCACCCTGATCCACCGGCGCGATCAGCTGCGCTCGGAAAAAATCCTCCAGGACCGGCTATTCGCCCACCCGAAAATCTCGGTGATCTGGAACGCCCAGGTCGAGGAAATTTTGGGCGAGCTCAATCCCGCACGGGTCACCGGCCTGCGTCTCGCCGATACTAAAACCGGCGCCACCCGCAGGCTGGATGTCGATGGCGTGTTTGTCGCCATCGGCCATGATCCGGCCACCGCGTTATTCCATGATCAAATCGCCATCGACGCCGAGGGCTATATCAAAATCACCCCCGGCTCGACCCAAACCTCGCACCGCGCCGTGTTCGCCGCCGGAGACGTCGCCGACCGGGTGTTCCGCCAGGCGGTTACCGCCGCTGGCACTGGCTGCATGGCGGCGTTGGAGGCGGAGCGGTATTTGGCTGAGGCGCAACAAGCGACCGATCACGACAGAGGCGCGGCTGCGGCCGCTTAGGGGATGGCATAGGGCATGACCAATAATCACATGGATTGGGACAAGTTACGGGTGTTCCACGCGGTGGCCGAGGCGGGCAGCTTCACCCATGCGGGCGACACGCTGAACCTGTCGCAATCAGCGGTATCCCGACAAATCTCGGCGCTGGAAGAAGCCCTCGCGGTGCCGCTCTTTCACCGCCACGCGCGCGGGCTGATTCTGACCGAGCAGGGCGAACAGCTCAACCGCACGGTCCGCGACGTGTTCGCCAAACTCGCAATGACCGAAGCCTTGCTGACCGAAAGCAAGGAGCGCGCGGCGGGTCGCCTCAAAGTCACCACCACCCATAGTTTCGGCGTCACCTGGCTGACCCCGCGCCTTAAGCGTTTTCTGGAAGCCTATCCTGACGTGAGCATTACGCTGCTGCTCGATGATGTCGATCTTGATCTCGCGATGCGCGAAGCCGATGTCGCCATTCGCATGCACCCGCCGCGCCAGCCGGATCTGGTGCAACGCTCGCTCGGCGAAATTCGCTGGCAAATTTGGGCCGCCGATAGCTATCTGAAATCTGTCGGCGATTTACCGGAAAAACCCGAAGATTTGGACAAGCATCGGTTAATCCTGTTCGGCGATCGCAAGCCCCCGGTCACCGATGTCAATTGGCTGGCCGATCTCGGTCGCGCCGACGGCTTGCCCCGGCGCTCCGGCGCGCTCGAAGTCAACTCGCTGCAAGCCATGCTGATCGCGATCCGCAGCGGCCTCGGCATCGGTGCTGTGCCGGAATATTTGATGGATAACACCGACGGTCTCACCCGGATTTTGCCCCACGCCCGAACCCCGAAAATCGATATGTTCTTTGTCTATCCCGAGGAACTTCGCAATTCCAAACGCGTCGGCGTATTCCGCGACTTTCTGGTGAGCGAAATCGGCCGAAACTAAACCGGGGCCCATTCTGATCGCATAGAGTCTGGTCAAAATAGGCCGGAAAACGAGCGGCGATTATGGTCCAGCGATCATGATCGCGGCCCGGGCGCTGATTATCGCGCACCAACCATCCCCGCAAATTCACACGATCGTAATAAGGCCAGCCCTTAAACCGGGCCAAAGGCTGCCTATGTGTTTTCTATGCTCAGCGCATGGACGCATAATAGCGACCATTCACAGATAGCCTGATCCGGACGCCGCAGCCCATCATGCCGTCGTGCGCAGGATCAGCCAACCGGATCCGACCTTGCGGGGTCGGATAGGGGCCGTTTAGTCGGCTCCGACGTCTCCCAGACGTGAAGCCTCCCTGTTTACTTGCCCCGCCGGTTTGCCGGCGGGGCTTTTTCTTAGAGTCTGATCGTTTGGAATTGACGCGCATAATGCGCGGCAATGACAAGCGTTGCTCAGCCTCGCAAACAAAGCTAGAGTGCGGTCAGATTGGCGCGACTGCGTCAATCTGACCGCACTCTAGAATAAGCAATTTTATCCGATCAAGTGAGTTCATCTGATCGGATGTTCCCCTCCCTCATGGTTTCGCGGGCACGATCTCACGCCGGTAAAGCGGCCCAAACAAAAACGGCGCGGAGCCGAAGCTCCACGCCGTCTGATCACGCACATATCGGAAAAATCAGCCCTTCGGGGCCCACAAGGTACACCAGCCCGTCGGCTCAATCGAACCGGCCACGGCCTTGCACTTACCTGCTGCCGTTGCACTCGCGCCGGGAATAAACAACGCGCAACCGCTGCATTGATGGCCGCCCTTCGGCTTGGTCTGATATTGCACCGAGGCTTTCGCCAACCCGGCGGCCTGCGCTTGCTGGGTTCCCGCAACGGCCATACCGACCGCAGCCGCCGCCGTCAGACCCGCCGCTTTTTTCAGCAGGCCACGACGCGATTGATTGAATTCATTGGACATTGGCTTTCTCCTGTAGGGGTGACAGCACGACATTGAGGCAAATCTACCAAGCTCGACATTGGTCCGGACACGACATTAGCAATGTTGTGATCGTTGCCATTAAACACACGACCGGATCAGCAAAGTAAATTACCAATCAATGATGGCGTCAACGTGGCGGCGCACCGATGCCAACCCCTCGATCAGGGCTTCGGCGCCGATACCCGCCTGGGGCGCGGTGCTGCGATGGTCGCGCGCAGCAGCGGGTAAATCTGCTCCGCCCACCGCGATCCGCTAAATACCCCGTAATGACCAACACCCACCTGTAGATGGCTGTATTTCTGGTTGGCGGCCAGGTTGGTGCACAAGCCAACCACCGCTTCGGTTTGCCCTGGCGGACAAATATCATCGCGCTCACCTTCCACCGCCAGCAATCGTGTGTCGGTTATCGCGCGCAAATCAACCCGGTCACCCCGGTGCGAAAGCCGCCCCATCGGCAAATCATGCCGTTGAAACACCCGCTCAACCGTCTCCAAGTAAAACTCGGCTGGTAGATCCATCACACTCTGATATTCGGCATAGAAGCTATTATGCGCCGCCTCAGCCTCGACATCCTCGGTAACAATCGCCCGGAACTGGCGCACATGCGCCCCAATATGCCGGTCCAAATTCATCGACATGAACGAGGCAAGCTGCACAAATCCCGGATAAACCCGCCGGCCCGCGCCTTGATGCTGCCAGGGCACGGTATCGATCAGATTTTCCTCAAACCAGCGAATATCACGGGTTTTCGCGAGCTGGTTTACCTTCGACGGGTTGCGCCTGGTATCAATCGGCCCGCCCATCAGTACCGTCGCATGGGGCCGTGCCGGATCGCGATCCGCTTCCATCAGCGCCGTCGCCGCGAGCACCGCTACAGCAGGCTGGCATACGGCGACAACGCTGGCGCCGGGCCCGAGTTCGCGCATGAACAGCATGATATGATCAACATAATCATCAAATCCGAACCGTCCGGCGGCGCGCGGAATATCGCGGGCATTGAACCAGTCGGTGATAAACACATCGTGATCGGCCAGCATCACTTGCGCGGTATGGCGCAGCAAGGTGGCAAAATGGCCCGATAACGGCGCCGCAATCAGCACCCGAGGCCGCTCGACCGTATCATCCGGCGTCGAAAAATGCAGCAATGCGCCGAAATTTGTCGCCCGCACCACCCGCTCCACCACCGGGATCTCGCGGCCATCACGCAAAACCGTTTCAATGCCAAAAGCGGGGCGTAAATGACGCATCCCGCCCCGGCTGAACAAATCAAGCAGGGCCCGGGTTTCGCGCGCCACCGCATCAAAAGGTCGGATCGGCGTGAACATATCGATCAACGGCGTCAAATTGCGCGCCATCGTGCGCCAGGGCGCCATCATATCTTCTTGAGACTGATACAACCGATACATCATGGGACGGACCTCATCACCACCGAAGCCGCAGTGTGGCGCCGCAAAAATGAATATCTGCTTAATCCGCTTGCTCTATCGCTCATTCGCATCATGTCGTCCCGCCATGCTACAACCCGTCATTGTCAACGAGGCTGGTCAGAACCCTGCAATAAAATGCGCATCTGCGAAAGAGTGCTGCACTGCATCAAACGGGATCACCCGCGAATCTGAAAAAAATTTTCCCGTCTAAGTTGAAACTTGAGCCTTGTCACCGCCATCGCTGAGTGATGGGTTGCACTCGATATTTCGTTTCATCTCGATTTATCCAACGATGCCAATGATATCGAATCGCCGTGTTGGTTAAATTAACCAATTTAAGCATAGCAGCTATGCGAATACGCATAGACTGATCGCGTTGATCAGCGGGTTAATAAATTCGGTCGGTAAAACAATGTTCAGTCTTGGTTCAGCCCTTCTTCCCGCGAGTCATCAGAAACGTCCCGGTCCAAAGCTTTCAGCACCCGAACGTGATCAAGGAGCGACAATGCGCGATTTCCATCAGCCCGGACGCAGCACGGTCATGGCCACCAACGCGATGGCCGCCACCTCGATGCCCGCAGCAACCCTTGCGGCTTTGGATGCGATGCGCGCCGGCGGTAACGCGCTCGATGCCGCAGTCACCGCCGCTGCGGTGCTGGCCGTGATCGAACCACAATCAACCGGCATCGGCGGCGATTGTTTTTGCCTCTATAAGCCAGCCGGGAACGCAAACGTGATCGCGTTGAATGGTTCTGGCCGCGCCCCCGCCGCTGCGTCCCTTGATTATTACCAGCAACACGGCATCACCACGCTCGACTCCACATCGCCGCACGGCGTCACCATCCCCGGCGTCGTCAGCGCCTGGGAAACCTTGCTTGCTTCTCACGGCAAGCGTGACCTCGCCGCCGCACTGGCCCCCGCCATCACCTATGCCGAAGACGGCTTCCCGGTTCATCCCCGCGTCGCGTTCGACTGGGCGCTGGTCGCTGATAAATTGCGCAAAACCGGCGCTGATTTGTTTCTCCCACACGGCAAAACCCCCACCGCCGGTCATATTTTGTATCAACCGGATCTCGGTCGCACCTTGCGCGCCATCAGCGCCCACGGTGCCCGTGCGTTTTATGAAGGTGAAATCGCCGCGCGCATGGTCGCTGAACTGCGCGCCCGTGGCGGGCTGCAGACCGAAGCCGATTTCGCCGAGGGCCGCACCGCCGCGATGTTCGTCACCCCGATCAAACGCGATTTCGATGGGCTGACCGTCTGGGAATGCCCGCCCAACGGCTCGGGCCTGCTCGCGCTGATGCTGCTCGGCATTCTCGAAGGCTACGGTCCCGCACCGGACGGACCCCTCGGCCCAATCCGCCTGCACCGCCATATCGAAGCCGCCCGCTTGGTGTATCGTGATCGCGATGCCCTGCTCGCCGACCCGGATCAATCCCCAGTTCCGGTCGAGCATTTGCTCAGCGACGCCTATCTGTCCGGCCTGCGCGACCTGATCAATGATGATCGCGCTTTGACCAACCTGCCGCGTGCGGGCGAAAATCTGCTGCCCAAACATCGCGACACCGTCTATCTCGCGGTGGTCGATGCCGAGGGCAATGCCTGCTCCTTCATCAACTCGACCTATGAAAGCTTCGGCTCGGGTATTATCGCCCCGGGGACCGGCGTGGTGCTGCATAATCGCGGCCTCGGCTTCTCGCTCCAGCCCGGCCATCCCAATGCCATCGCCCCGCGCAAGCGCCCGATGCACACCATCATCCCCGGCATGGTCACTCAAAACGGCACCGCGATCATGCCGTTCGGCGTGATGGGCGGCCATTACCAGCCGATGGGTCAATCCTGGTTCCTTACCAACTGGCGCCATTACGGCCTTGATATCCAACAATCGCTGGATTTAGCACGATTGTTTCCCTATGCCGGGCAAATCGAGGTCGAGCGCGGCATCCCGCAAGCCAGCATCGACGGTCTGATCGCGCGCGGTCACGCCATCCATCGCATCCCCCTGCATGACCGCCCGCATGGCGGCGGCCAGGCTGTCCTGATCGATCCCGAAACCGGCCTGCGCACCGGCGGCTCCGATCCCCGTAAAGACGGCTGCGCCTTGGGCTATTAACATGACGCCTCTCTGTGATCTGAGCGCCACCGACGCCAGCCGACTGATGCGCGCCAAACAAATTTCGCCGGTCGAGCTTCTCGACAGCCATATTGCGCGCATCGAAACCATCGATCACGCGATCAACGCCATGGTCGCCCGTGATTTCGACCGCGCCCGTCACGCCGCGCGCGCGGCGGAAACCGCGATCCTGCGCGGCGCCACCCTCGGCCCTCTCCATGGTCTGCCAATCGGCATCAAAGACCTCGAAGACACCGAAGGATTGCGCACCACCTATGGCAGCCCCCGCTTTGCCAACCATGTCCCCAGCGCCGATCAGCATCTGGTGCGCTCCATCCGCGCCGCAGGTGGGATCATTCTCGGCAAAACCAATACGCCCGAATTCGGCGCGGGTGCGAACACCATCAATGCGGTATATGGCGCCACCGGCAACCCGTTTGACCCGCTGAAATCCGCCGCCGGCTCCTCCGGCGGGTCCGCTGCGGCCTTGGCCACGTCCATGGTCAGCCTCGCCACCGGCTCGGATATGGGCGGCAGCCTGCGCAACCCCGCCGCCTTTTGCGGCATCGTTGGCATGCGACCTTCGCCCGGCGCCGTGCCGTCGGAAAAGCGCCTGCTCGGCGCCTCCGGCCTGTCCGTGCTCGGCCCGATGGCCCGATCCGTCGATGACCTTTTGCTGCTATATCGTGCCATCGAAGGGGATGATACGCGCGATATGTTAAGTTTCCCTTACCAAAATCACGAATCACCAACAAATATCGACCTATCGCGCCTGCGCATCGCCTATAGCGCCGATCTCGGTTTCACCCCGACCAGCCAAGCCGTCCGCCAGGTTTTCGCCGATAAACTCAACCGCCTCACACCCCTTCTCGGCAGCCCAACCCCCGCCCATCCAAACTGCACCGGCGCTGATGATAGTTTCGCGGTGCTCCGCGCGGTCAATTTCCTCGCTGCCTTCCTGCCCGCCTATCGCCGCGACCCTACCAGCGTCGGCGCCAATATTCGCACCAATCTCGAAGAAGGCCTGCGTTATAGCGCCACCGATGTCGCCGAGGCGCTCGCCATTCAAACCCGATTATACCAAAATTGGCAGCGTTTCTTCACCGAGTACGACCTGCTGATCACCCCGAGCGTCACCATCACCCCGCGCCCCTGGACCGAACTATACCCCACCGCAATCGATGATCAGCCAACCCGCTCTTATTATCACTGGCTGGCTCTGGCCTATGCGGTCACCTTGGTCGGCCATCCCGCCATCTCGCTCCCCATCGGTCGGGATCAAACCGGCATGCCGTTCGGCATCCAACTCATCGCGCCGCGTCACCAGGATCACCGGCTGATCGCCATCGCCGCCGCCTTCGAGGCCGCCTGCACCAGCGATCCAAGCCTCAGCCGCCCGCAACCCGATATAACAAAGCTGAAAAACGCCGGGCCGCTCCGCGACGCGCCGGGCTTCAAACCGCCTTACTGATCGCCCAACACTTCAAGCCCCAGCTCGCCCTGCTCATTCCAACGCACCGCCATCCGCTGCTTGGATCCATCCGCCAGCTCGATCAACACTTCAGGCGGCACCATAATCGCGTGCAAATCAGCCCCGACCAGCCGATATCCGTGATCGGACGCCTCAATCAACATGCATTCATAACTTGGCGCACCCGGCGTTTCCATAATCAGCCGTACCCGGCCCACGATTGATCGTCGCCGCTCACGCCGCCGCTCCGCATTTTTTTGCCCAAATGGCCGATTTTCGGCATCCGACTGACCCGTCGAGTCTTCAGTCATGATAAGCGTCCAAGCCTTTCAATAACAAGCACTTAATAGCTGAAAACCGCCAAAAAGTCCATGATTATGTTTCCAGGTCACCCGACCCAACCTTGAGGGCGGACCGGCTTTGAGCAACGCTGTTGATCCCGAGCGGTTTTGCGCCGCTGCTCGACCATCCCAATGACCAAGCCGTAGATCACCGAACCGCCCGCGAAAAACAATGCACTTCTGAGTGAGAAATGGTTCATAATGGTGTGAACGACAATCATGATCGCGAACATCTCCATCCCGCGATTGCGACCATACACAAAAGGCCGATCTCTAACTTTCCGTCGCATCATTATCGAGCCCACTACTCGAAGTTGAGCAGCGATGCTCACTTATTCCGCTCGCCCTGTCAACTAACTCTGACGTCTCGTGCGTGACATTTTTACAGATCAGCCGAATTCCAACACCCGCTCACAAAAATCGCCAAACGGCTCCGCACCCGCCCGCTCGGCGGCAAATCGCGCTACTAACGGCTCAAGCCCCTCTAAAATTTCCGCCTCGGTCGCGTTTTCGCGGTAAACCCGGTTCAACCGCGATCCATCCGGCGCCCCACCCAACGATAGATTATACCGCCCCGGATTGCGCCCGACCAAACCAATCTCGGCAATATAAGGCCGCGCGCAACCATTCGGGCATCCGGTCATCCGAATGGTGATTTTCTCAGAGCCAAGCCCCTGCGCGTCGAGCAGCTTTTCAATTTTTGAAATCAGCTCCGGTAAATAACGCTCGGATTCCGCCAGCGCCAACCCGCAAGTCGGCAGCCCGACGCACGCCATCGCCGTACCCCGCAACGGCGAAAAATCCTGCACCATTTTATGCTCAACCAAAATCGCCTCGATCTGCGCACGCTGCGCGCCATTCGCCCGGGCGATAATCGCATTCTGGTTGGGCGTGAAAATAATACAGCCATGATCAATAAAGTCCGGCAGCCGTGCAATCGCCGCCAACGCCGATTTAACCTTGTGCGTCGCTGTATCCTGGATCCGCCCATTCTCAATAAACAAGGTCAAATGATGCAACCCATCGGCATCCTCGGCCCATCCAAACTGATCGTGATTATTGGTCAACCTAAAATCCCGTGCGGGCTCCAACGGTGTTTGCAACCGGTCATTGACCGCCTGCTTGAACCAATCAAGCCCGTGCGTATCGATGGTATATTTCAGCCGCGCGTGCTTGCGATTGGTCCGATCACCAAAATCGCGCTGCACGGTCAGGATCGCCTCCGCCGCTTCAATCATCTGCGCCGCCGGGCAATAGCCAATAATCGAGCCCACCCGCGGATAGGTTTCCGGCTCCCCGTGCGATGCACCCATGCCGCCCCCGGCAATAATCGTGTAGCCAACCACCCGCTCGCCTTCGATGATCGCGACAAAACTCAAATCATGCGCGAACACATCAACATCATTCGAGGGCGGCACCGCCACCGTCATTTTGAATTTGCGCGGCAAATAGGTCGCGCCATAAATCGGCTCGGCCTCAGGCTCAGCCTCAATCGCAGGCTCGCCATCGACAAAAATCTCGCGCCAAGCCCCCGTGCGCGGCAAAAAATGCGCCGATAATGCCCGTGCCGCCTCAGTCGCTTCCATATGCGCGCGCGATAAAAACGGATTGGACGCCGCCATCACATTGCGATTAACATCGCCACACGCGGCAATACTATCGAGCAATGCCGCATCAATCGCGCGCAAGCTGGTGCGCAAATTCGCCTTGATCACCCCGTGAAACTGGATGGTCTGGCGGGTGGTTAGCCGCAAAGTGTGATTAGCATAGGTATCGGCCAGCTGATCCATCGCCAAATACTGACGCGGCGTTATTACCCCCGCCGGAATGCGCAACCGCGCCATGAAACTATAAGCCCGGTCGAGCTTCCGCTTAGCCCGCTCAGGCCGTAAATCTCGATCATCCTGAATATACATGCCGTGAAACTTAACGAGTTGGCCTTCATCTTCGGTCAACCCGCCGAAAGCCTGCTGGTCCAATGCCTCGGGCAGGCTGCCGCGCAGGAAATTACTCCCGGCCTTCAGGGTTTCGTTGCGCGAGAGCGGTTTTGCATCGGTCATGATCAAGCCTGTGTCGTTTGTTGAGCGCGCGGTAGGAAAATGCCGCATTCAGTTTTTGGTGACCCACTCCAACGCCCGGCGCGCGGGCTCTCACCCTGCACAATCCGCCTTGTGCAGGGAATGCAACCGATTGAGGCAAATCCATCAGCCTCCAGCGGATGGTGCGGCAAATGATAGGCGCTGAAATAGGCCTCAATATCCGCGCGCGTCCAATCATGCAGCGGATTAAAAATTGTCCGTCCATCGGGGTTCAGCTCGCGTGCGGTGATCGCCGCCCGGCTATCGGACTGAGTGCGCTTGCGCCCGGTGATCCACGCCGCATACGGGATCAGCGCCTCATCAAGCGGCATGGTTTTGCGCAATGCACAGCACAAATCCGGATCTGATCCCGCCAGGCGTTGATCCGGATCAAATTTGCGCAAATGCGCCGGATCAGGCCGCAACGATTGGATATTGGTCATATGCAACCGCGTTGTTAGTGCATCCCGATAGGCGATGGTATCAGGGAATAATTTACCCGTGTCCAAAAACAGCACCGGCAATCCCCGATCAATCCGGCTGATCAAATGCAGCATCACCGCCGACTCAGTGCCGAACGATGAGATCAACGCAATCTGCCCAGGGAATTCGGTCTTGATCGCCTGGGTCAAACCCTCAAGCGAGGCACGCTCATGAGCCAGCATCGACATTAATACACATCCTTCTTGTAGCGACCCGCGCTGATCAACCCATCGAGCGCGTCCGCACCCAAAATCTCGGTCAGCGTCGCATCAACATCATGCGCCATCGCTTTCGCATCACCGCACAAATACAACACCGCCCCCTCAGCAACCATCGCCTGAAGCGCCGCACGCTCGGCTGCAAGCACATGCTGGACATATTTCTTTTGCGGCTGATCGCGCGAGAACGCCAAATCCAACCGCGACAACACGCCCGATTGCAGCCATTCCTGGACATCCAGCTGATACAGAAAATCATGCAGAAAATGCCGGTGCCCGAAAATCATCCAAGATTTACCCGTATGATTCTCCGCCTCGCGCTGCTGCAAAAAGGCCCGATACGGCGCAATCCCGGTCCCCGCACCAATCATCACAATCGGTGTGCGCGGATCGCTCGGCAAGCGGAAATGCCGGTTCGGTTTCACTAACACGTTCAACGGCTCGCCCTGGGCCACGCGCTGTGCCATCATCCCCGAGGCGACGCCCATCCGGTCCCGCCCGGCTGAGTGATAGGCCAGTCGCGCCACCGCCAAATGCGCCGCCTCGCCGACCAGCGCCTGCGATGACGCAATCGAGTAAGCCCGGCGCGGCAACGGGCGCAGCAAGCCGCCTAATTGCTCCGCGCTGAGGCGCGCAGGGAACTGCTCAACCAAATCGATTATTTGCCGCCCAACCACAAATTCCTTGGCCCGTTCAGCATCTTCCGCCAAAGCCCGTAAATCCGCATGATCGGCCAGCGCCGCATAATCGCGCACCAGCTTGGTGGTCAGAGTGGTCACATCACGCTCATGACGCAGCGCCGCCGCCACCGGTGACGCCGCATCGAGCCCTGTCGCCGCCAAAATCCCGCTGACGGTTTCCGGATCATTGACCGGCAAAATCGCCAGTGAATCGCCCGGCTGATAGGAAAGCCCGGTGCCCGCCAAATCAACTTCCACATGATAAGTCGGCGATGCCGAACGCGATGAGGATAGCGGATGCAAGGCGGTGATTTCCGCATTCACCGCCACTGGATCGGCATCCCCATCATCGCTCTCGACATGCAGGTCCGAGCGATGGAAATCCACATGAATAACCGAGGCCGGCACGCTGCCCGCCAGCGCATCAACCTGCGTCTCGGCCTGTTTGACCAATCCCTCAAGCAGGCTCGCAACAAAATCCCGCGCCGGCGTCGCATAATCCAAATCGCAATCAAGTCGCGGTGCGATCCGCGTCGCCCCTAACGCTTCCAGCCGCATATCAAGCTGGCGGCCGGTTTCGCAAAACTGCGCATAAGCACTATCGCCTAACGCCAGCACCGCGAAATTCACCCCAGCCAAATCCACCACCGCATCGCCATCATTCAACGCGCGCAAAAACGGCACCGCCCGTTGCGGCGGCTCACCCTCGCCCCAGGTCGAGGCAATCACCAGTAAATTACCCACTGCCTTCAACGCCGCCGGGCTGGTGTCCGCCATATCCAGCGTCTTTACCGCAAAGCCGCGCTTTTGCGCGGTGCGCTGTGCCGCAGTCGCCAACGCCTCGGCATTGCCCGATTCCGTCGCGTAAAGAATAGTCAATTTCGGCTTGGGTGGTGCTACAGTGAGCGGTGGCACCGCACTAACATCACTATTCGCCGCATCAATCCCGGCCAAAAACCCCGCGAGCCAGGCGCGCTGCACACCCGATGCCCGCCCGATCACCTGATCGAGCGCCGAAATATCCGCCGGCGTAAACGGCGCCGAGCGGGGCAGGCTGGCAATCTTGGTCATGAGAATCAGGCTTCCTGTGCGCGAGAGGTCAAAAGGGTCGTCGCATCGCCGCGCGACGCTGCGGCGCCGGTGGCGGCCTCCGCCAGCAGCGCACCCAGCGCCACCACCGGGCCGATAATGATCAACGTTACCTCGGTGCCCAAATCAGCGGCACAGCGCCCCGCCTCGGCGAGGTTGGTATGAATAATTCGCTGCTCCGGCGTGGTCGCATGCAGCAAAAACGCGACCGGATCCGCCGGGTCGCGCCCGGCGCCGATCAAGGTCGCCGCAATCGCCCCAATGGTTTTGCGCGCCATATACAGCACCAACGTGTCCGCCGCCCGGGCCAAGCCCGCAAAATCGATCTCGCCCCCCGCCGGTCCGGTCTCGCCGGTCGCAAACACGACACTGCGCGCCACCCCGCGATGGGTAATCGGCACCATCGCCGCACTCGCGCCACCAATCCCTGCCGAC
>JAJZEG010000226.1 GCA_021828605.1 Pseudomonadota bacterium
TGGCGAAACACATCATCGGCGGAGGCTGCGAAAAAATCATAATGACCCAACCAGGAGGCCAGCCGAGCCCCCACCACCGCAGGCTTACCGGCCCGATCCGGCAACGCCCCGCACTCGATCCAACTGGTGATCAAAGCCCGCGCCCGTCCACGCGCCGCATCGGTCCCTAAGGCCCGCAAATCGCGCAGCCAGGTAAACCCATGCACATGATCGAGCAGTGAGGCGCTCGCATGGATATCCGCAAAACTACCCGGCACCAACCGCCGCGCGGCACCCAGATAATCAATATCGCCCTTGAGCAGCCGCGCCCCGCGCCCCGGATCACCCGGCCAAGGGTCGCGAATCGATAAAGAAGGCGCATCCGGGATCGCCGGCCCCCGCAACCCGGCAAAACGCGCGACCCATTCGCGCGGTCCCGTCATGAACGACCTTCAACGGAGCGAGGTCGAGAATCGGCGCGCACTGCATGGATCATACGCTATCTTAGAGGAGACGAACGCCACACCACAAGCGCCGTTCCCGCCCCTGCACCCGCCCGGCATGATCGCTGGGTCCGGCATCCCTCATTGCCTTGAATCACCCCTCGCAAAAATTTGTTGCAATCGATTGTAAATGCGGATACGCATAATTTCCAAGGCTGCACGACCAAGCGTTAGAGCCTGATCGTTTGGAATTGACGCGCGATATGCGCGGCAATGACAAGCGTGAATCAGCCTCGCACTCTTGTCCTAACGCATCCGATTTCGACAGGGAGAGAAAAAATGAACCGTCCTCGCGCCTCGGCGCTGCCCATCGCCTCGCTTTACGTCACGACCGCGCTCGCGGCCAGCATGTTGAGCTTCGCCTGCGCGCAGGCCCAAACCCCAGCCCCAAAGCCGGTCACCACCGCCAAACCCGCTCTGGCTGCAAAAACTAAAGCCAACCCGCTGAACCTCAACGCCATCGTGGTCACCGGCACCGCCCATCACGTGACGGAAATGCAATCGAGCATCTCGGTCAGCACCTTGGGCGCGACCCAGATCAGGCGCAGCGGCGCCAATTCAGCGACAGCGGTGCTGCGCAACGTGCCGGGCATTCACGTCGAATCATCGGGCGGCGAAGGCAATGCCAACATCACCGCGCGCGGCCTGCCCATTTCCGCAGGCGGCACCCGCTATGTGCAAATCCAGGAAAATGGCCTGCCGGTGCTGCAATTCGGCGATCTGGATTTCGCCACCCCGGATAGTTTCGTCCGTATCGATGGGCTGCTCAGCCGGGTGCAGGTGGTGCGCGGCGGTTCCTCCTCGGTCTTCGCCACCAACGCGCCGGGCGGGATCATCAATTTCATCGATCGCACCGGTCGGCTCAAAAACGGCGCCGTCTCGGTCACCAGCGGTCTGGGTTTTGACGAGCGCCGGGTCGATTTCAACTATGGCGGGCCGATTGATACCCATAACCGCTTTGAAATCGCTGGCTTCTACCATGTCGGCACCGGCAACCGAAGCTCGGGCCTGCAAGTATTCAATGGCGGCCAGATCCATGGCAATTTCACCCATGATTTCACCGGCGGCTTCATTCGTTTCCGCTTCAAATATCTGAACGACCAAACCCCCACCTATCTGCCGGTGCCGGTGCAGACGGTGAACGGCAAAATCGTGCCTTTGCCCGGCATCGATCCGCGTTTCGCCAGCTTCTATTCCTCCAATCTCGGCTCGGACGTCACCCTCACCCCGAGCAATGGTCGTCGCGCCACCAATTTCTCGACCGGCCTGACCACCAAAACCAAATCGGTCGGGTTTGAGCTGCGCAAAACCTTCGGCGATGGCTTCCGCGTCGATGATAATTTCGATTTCGCGGCCAATTCCGGCAATTTCCTCGGGATTTTCCCGAGCAACAACACCATTGCCTTGACCGGCGCCACCTATGCCAACGGCCCGAATGTCGGCCAGCCTTTCACCGGCCCAGCCTTCCCGGCGGTGGTGTTCAACACCCAGCTCAACAATCTCAATCTGCTCGCGAATAATCTGCAAGTCTCGCGCAGCATCGCCACCGGCGGCTTCGGCACACTGACCCCGAATTTCGGCTTCTACGCCTCCAAACAGCGTGTTTATGAAACCTGGAACTTCAACAGCTATATTTTCCAGGCCACCCAGAACAATCCCGCCCTGATCAACAGCACCAGCTCGATCGGCGGCGTCGGCAGCGGCTTCGGCGGCTGCTGCGACCGGGTGATCAATAACACCTACGTCACCACCGCACCCTATGCCGATCTCGGCTGGCAGATCGGCTCGTTCAATTTCGATGGCGGTGTGCGCTATGATATGCAATCAGCCTCGGGGGACTATAATTTCGCCACGCTCGGCCCGAGCGGCGCATTCTACACCTTGGCCAACCAGCAGCCGGTCAATTACAAAGTCCATCATCTCTCCTACTCCTTTGGTGGCAATTATGAGTTCAGCCATCATCTCTCGGTATTCGCGCGCATCAGCAACGGCGTGTCGTTCAACGGTGATCGCCTGATCTCCGCACCGAACAGTTCGCTCGACGGCACCGTGCCGATCCCGATCAATATCGTGAAACAATATGAAGGCGGCGTTAAATTCCGCGAAGATAATTTCAGCAGCTTCGTGACCCTGTTCAATGCCCGCACCGCTGAATCCAACTATGACCTGACCACGCAAGTCTCATCGACCAACACCTACCGCGCCTATGGTGCGGAAGTGGATCTGGGCTATTCCTACAATAACTTCACCATCTCCGGCAGCGCGACCTACACCCACGCCCGGATCACCAAAACCAACATCGCCGACACGCTCGGCAAAATCCCGCAGCGCCAGGCCAACTGGATATTCCAGATCTCACCGACCTATTACTACCATCACCTGACGGTCGGTGCGAATATCGATGGCACCACCGACTCTTATGGTGACAATCAAAACACCATCGTCATGCCCGGCTATGTGCTGTTCGGCGCGTTCCTGAGCTATCAGATCACCCCCAAAATCAGCGTGCTGCTGACCGGTGATAATCTGATGAACGCGACCGCCTATACCGAGTTCGACAATATCGGCAACGGCGTCGCCACCGCCGCCCGCGCCGCGAATGGCCGAACCGTCAAGGCAACCCTGCGCTACAAATTCGACTGATTGCACACCCACGCCCGCCCGAGCAGCCCTCGGGCGGGATCAGCGATGCCGCTCCGACGATGCTCTGATCATCAAGCGCGTCGGCAATTCCACCGACTCCCCCGCTTCGCCTTCGATCCGGCGAAACAACAAATCCACCATCAAGCGCGCCCCGGTCGCGATATCCTGACGCACCGTCGATAAAGCGGGCGTATAGGCCGCCGCCACCATGATGTCATCGAACCCGACCACCGCGACATCGCGCGGGACATTCAGCCCATGTTGATCGAGGGCGCGAACCGCAGCCATCGCCACGACATCCGAGCTGGCAAACACCGCATCAATCGCCCGATCACGATCCAGAAACCCTGAAATCGCGGCGAACGCCCCTTGCCGATCAAACGGCACCCGCATCACCAAATCCTCGCTCGGCCTCAACCCCGCCTCATGCAGCGCCCGGCAATAGCCCTGATAGCGCGCGGCCACCTCCGGCAAATCCCGATTCCCCAGAAACGCAATCCGCTTATGCCCGCCCGCCAATAAATGCCGCACCGCCGCAGCAGCACCGCCGATATTATCCGACCCGACCGTCAAATACTGGTTATCCGGATTGCGCGCCCCCCACACCACCAAAGGCCGATAGCGCTGGGCGAGTTCATTGATCACCCCATGCTGCGTGCTCTGGCCGATCAACAACACACCATCGGTCCGCCCCTCGCGCAATAAATCCGCCAACATGCGCGGCACATCCGAGCGAATTTTGCGCAACAACAAATCATAGCCCCGATTACTCAGTTGATCAGCCAGATTACCCAGCATTTCCAGAAAAAACGGATCAGCGATCCCCTGCTCGGATTCATGCGACAGCGGAATGACCACACTGATCGTCCCGGTGCGCGACAGCCGCAAATTACGCGCCCGCTGATCGATGCTATAGCCCTGCGCCGCAGCAATCGCCTCGATCCGCTGGCGCGTCGCCGCATTGACCAGCGCACTCCCCGCCAAAGCCCGCGAGACGGTGGATTCCGACACACCGGCAAGCTGCGCAATATCCGCCATTTTGACCTGGGCACCGATCTCATCGAACCCCAACCCGTTTTCCGTCGCCGTCGATTTCAGGGGCAATCCTGTTGTCTCATCTTGTTTCATCGGGCAAAACCGATCCAATATTGGTGCGATTATTCTTGGCGTATGGACGATCTACTCACCCTCCATATAAGATTACGCCAGCGACCGGCAAGCGACCCCCGCACCGGCGCCAACCCCACCCCGCCCGACCATCAGCCGAAAAACAAGGCGAAAACAATTTGAAAATAAATTGCAATCGATTGTAATTCTCCCAACCCTCTGGCATAGTTGGCGCGCCGCGCAACAATCGTGCAAGCCGTCAGGAATGATCATGGGCACCCATCGAACCGACCGCACCCGCGCAAAAAACTGATGCAGCCCGAGACCAAACCCGTCCTGTCGATCCGGCGCATCATTCTGATGAATGTCGGTTTTTTCGGCATCCAGTTCAGTTTCGGCCTGCAACAGGGCAATATGGGCCCGATTTACAGCTATCTCGGCGCCAGCGAAGCCGCCTTGCCGCTCCTGCAACTCGCCGGGCCGATCACCGGCCTGGTTCTGCAACCGATCATCGGCGCGCTGAGTGATCGCACCATCAGCCGGTTCGGTCGCCGCGTCCCCTATTTCCTGATCGGCGCAGCCCTGTGCAGCATCGGCCTGTTCGCCATGCCCTACAGCCCTGCCCTCTGGGTCGCCGCACTCCTGCTCTGGCTGCTCGATTCGGCCAATAATATCACCATGGAACCCTACCGCGCCTATGTCAGCGACCGGCTGAACCCCAGCCAGCGCACGGCGGGATTCCTCACCCAAGGCGCCTTCACCGGCCTCGCCCAAACCCTCGCTTACATCGCGCCAACCATCCTGGTCCTGCTCGGCATGCACAGCAACGCGCTCAGCGCCAACGGCATCCCCGCCATCACCCGCATCGCCTTCGTGATCGGCGCCGTGGTCTCGATCACCTCGATCCTCTGCTCGGTGCTC
>JAJZEG010000112.1 GCA_021828605.1 Pseudomonadota bacterium
TGCTTGGCGAGGGACGGGCTTACGCCGCGCGTATTGAGGAAATCACGGAGGATGATCCAACATTGCTGCTCGCTCATGCCTATGTGCGCTATCTGGGGGATTTGAATGGTGGTCAGACATTAGCGAAGCGTCTCGCGGCGAGTTTGGGTCTGGGTCCTGAAGCGTTGGGATTTTACCGATTTGATCAGATCACCGATCTTGCGGTGTTTCGGCGTGCCTATCGGCTCGGATTTGATCAAGCTGGTCTGAATCCGGCGCAGGACGCGAAGGTGATTGCCGAAGCGCGCCTGGCGTTTGGGTTCAATATCGCGATTTCAGAGGCGGTGGTCGGAGTCGATATCGGTTGCTGAGGTCAGGGCGTAAATATCCTCCGCACCCGTGCGGCCTGGGTAATTGTTGCCGGGTCAACCTGGCCGGTGCAATGGTCGGGTAAAAAACGTCGTTGGAAGGCCAGGATGCGGGCCTCGCTAGCGGCGTCGGGCTGGTAACCGATTATTGAGAGGTTGGTATTCAGGTCGGAGACGGGCCATTCTGCGGTCGCTGGCGTGGGCCAGAGGCCAATGCCGTGAGCGGCGAGGCGTTGCCAGGGGAATAGTTCGCCGGGATCGCTTTTCCGGGTCGGTGCGATATCTGAGTGGCCGACGATGTTTCGCCCGGGGATCGGGTGGCGGGTGAGCAGCGCGTGGCAAAGGGCGATAACGGCGATAATTTGTGGCTCCGGGAAAGCGTGATAGCCGTGCTCATGGCCGGGATTGTCGATTTCGATCCCGATTGATCGATCATTCAGGTTCGACATACCGCGCCAGTAACTAACCCCCGCATGCCATGCCCGGGCAGTTTCGGGAACTAAGGCGTCGATCTGCCCATCTTGATCGATGAGGTAATGAGCGGAAACTTTGGCGCCAGGGTCGCACAGACGCGAACAAGCCGCATTGATGCTCGTCATTCCGGTATAATGCAGGACCAAATGGTCGATCGGTGCATCGGCAGGGCGTTGGTCGAAATTAGGTGAGGGATAGTCAGGGCGAGGCATGATCGCGCTTGATCCGATCATAGGCGGCATTGATCCGAGCGACGCGTTCGGTGGCACGAGCAATGAACTCAGCGGGAACACCGCGCGAGGCCAATTGGTCTGGATGATTGTCGCGCATGAGCTGTTTCCAACGCGTCCGGATCTCCTCGAATGGTGCACTCGGTTCGATGCCGAGAACGCTGTAGGCGTCCTCCTCATCGAGTGCGAAACGCGAGAGGTTGGCGGCACGGTCGCGTTCCACCTCATTGAGCCCAAACAATACACCGATGCGGGTCAGCATATCGGTCTCGCGGCCATTGATCGGCCCATCCGCCCGAGCGATTGCGTATAAAGCGGCAAGCACCTGTTCAAGCGTGGCACGATTATCACCAAAACTGCTGGCCAACTGGCGGGCAAAGGGTTCAAAGCCGTTGGCGTTGCTTCTGGCATGATCGAAGAGTTGGCCGATGGTGGGAATCGCGGCGTCATCAATGCGGAACTGACGCCGAAACGCGTCGATTTCAGCGCGGGAGACAGTGCCATCGCATTTGGCAAGCTTTGCCGCCAGAACGGTGACGGCGATGGCGAACACCTGCTCGGGCCGACCGATCAACGCGGCGAGACGAGCACTGTCTAAGGGTAGGGCACGCCCCAGGCGGGCGCCGATCTCACCGAGATTCCCTTGGTCGGCGGCATGACCGACCGCGATGCCAGCCATGGCACCGACCGGGCCGCCGACCACGAAGCCCGCGGTGCCGCCGATGATTTTGCCCCATAAACCCATCAGGCCTATATCGGGTGTGGGCGGTTAATCGTCAAACGGCCTTACCTAATATCGACGCAATAGACCGACGAGACGGCCCTGGACTTTGACGCGTTCTGCCGGGACGATGCGGGTTTCATAGCGGGTGTTTGCGGGTTCGAGGGCGATTGAGTTGCCGCGGCGACGCAGGCGTTTGAGCGTGACCTCACCATCATCGATCAGGGCGACGACGATTTGGCCGCCTTCGGCCGTGTCACCTTTGCGAATAATGGCGGTGTCGCCGTCGAAAATCCCCGCTTCGATCATGGAGTCCCCCACGACTTCGAGGGCGTAATGCTCACCTGGCCCGATCAGCGCAGCGGGTACGGCGATTTCGGCGTGGGCCTCGCGCAAGGCTTCGATCGGTTGGCCTGCGGCGATGCGCCCATAAAGGGGCAGGGTGATCGCTGCGGCTTCGGCGGCGGCATGGGCACCGGTGAACCGGTTCGAAAAATCACCGTGAATGACGTTATGGGTAAAAGATGGTTGCGTAAATGATGGGGAGGTAAAGCGGGACGGCGCTGGGCGCACGGTTTGTTCAATGGCAACAGGCCGGGATTGCGGCATGGTATCGGAGGGCAGGCGAATCACTTCGAGGGCACGTGCCCGGTGACGGTGACGACGCAGGAAGCCGCGTTCTTCGAGGGCGCCAATCAGCCGATGAATCCCGGATTTCGATTTGAGGCCAATTGCTTCCTTCATCTCCTCGAAACTGGGGGAACAGCCGGTTCGGTGCAGATGCTGATCGATGAATTCGAGCAGATCGTGTTGTTTGTGCGTGAGCATGGATAACCTTACCAGGGGTCAAAACTAGAACAAAACGATAACGATGTTCTATATATGTTTCCCGGGTCGCGTCAAATTATTTGTCGCGCTGTCTCAATCGGCGGAGGTCAGGCGGAATTCGATCCGGCGATTTTGCGCCATCGCCGTTGCGGAATTTCCCTGGGCGATCGGATGGTTGGCGCCGAAGCCGGCGGCGATCACGCGGTTTTTGGGCACGCCATCCTGGATCAGGAGATGCAGCACCGCGAGGGCGCGGGCGGTTGAGAGATCGAAATTATCTTTATAGGGGCCGCCGGTGATCGCCTCCTGATCGGCAAATCCGTCGACGCTGAGCACCCAATGCAGGCCGGACGGAATTTTCGCCGCGATGTCGTTGATCGCTTTGGCGACCGTCGCGATTTTCTGCTTGCCGTCGGGCGAAAGCTGGGCCGAATCAGAGGGGAATAACACAGCGCTTTCAAAGACAAAGCGGTCGCCGACGATTTTGATATCCTTCTGCCCGGCGAGCGCTTTGCGCAGTTCGCCAAAGAATTCGCTTCGATATTGTTGCAGTTTTTGCACCTGCCGGGCGAGGGCGGCATTGAGTTGCTTGCCCAGATTGACGAGCTGGACATGTTGCGCCTGATCTTTTTTGGCGGACGCGTTCAGCGCTGCGGCCAGTTCATCGAGTTGCAGGCGCAGCGCCGCGACCTGCTCATCGAGCCGGGTCACCTGATGCAGTTCGGTCGCGTTGAGCTGTTCCTGGCCACTGATCTGCGCCTGGGTGTTGGCCAGATTGGCGCGTAAATTGGTCAGTTTGGTTTGTAGGGCGGCGTTTTTCGATTGTTCGAGCGAGAGGAGGTTGGCGAGCTGCGAGACGTCGCCGCGCAGTGAATCGATGGTTTTGTTGCTGCCGGAGAGAGCAGCGGAGAGAAAAGCCTCGGCGAGCACGAACACCAGCAGCACGAAAATGGTCACCATCAGCAGGGTGGACAGCGCATCGACATAGCCCGGCCAGATTTCCAGGCCATTGCCGCCACGCCTGCGCGAGAGGAGGGACATCTCAGCGCGCTTCGTCGAACCGAACCGCGATGGTGCGGGTGAGGATTTTCAAATCCTGGCGCAAGTCGCTCAGGCTCTGGGTGCGGCCTTGTTCGCTTTCGGTGATCAGCCGCGCGAGTAGCAGTTCGATATTGCGCAAATGTGCATTGGCGATCTCGTCGTCGCCAGTTGGGTTGGCGCGTGGCGCTCCGGCCTGTTCGGCGATTTTTGTCAGGATTTGCTGGCTCTCGCCAATTTTAAGCATGATCCGGTGCGAATTATGGATCGCCTCGGTCAGGGTGCCGATGCGCTCGGTGAGGGTTTGGGTGCTTTGCGCGGTGAGGGCGCGCGAGTCCTCGCCGCGCGCGATCACCCGTTGCAACGCCTCCAGATTTTCTGCGCTCTGTTCGAGCAACGCCTGGACGTAAGCGGGCATCGAGCCCTCGCCATCGGTGCCGAGCAGGCCGGAGGAGACGCGGGTGAGGCCTGCCAGCCATTCCTCAAGATCATTGAAGAATCGGCTCATCGCCTGTCCGGCGGTGAGATCGAGAAAGCCCAGGATCAGCGCGCCGGAAAGACCGAACAGGGAGGAGGAAAATGCCGTGCCCATTCCTTCGAGCGGACCGGCGAGCCCTGCTTTGAGTTGGGTGAACATCGCATTCACATCGCCCCCGGTCAGGTTCATGCCCTGGATCACCGCCGCGACCGCGTGGACGGTTTTCAACAGGCCCCAGAAGGTGCCGAGCAAGCCGAGAAAAATCATCACCCCGGTGACGTAGCGTGAGGTTTCGCGGCTTTCATCGAGGCGGCTCGCGATCCCATCGAGCATGGTGCGCATCCCCTGCACCGAAAGCGTTACCCGGCCCGGATGATCGCCGCGCACGCCAAGCATGCGTGCCATGGGCAGCAGGAGTTTGGGTTTATCGGCCTGTTCGATGGAGGAGCGTGCGCGTTGGTAATGTTCGACCCAATCGACTTCCGGCGCCAGACGGAGCACCTGCCGCAAATTCCAGCCAACACCGAAAATTTCGACCAGCACGATCACGCTATTGATCACCGGATTGGCGAGATAGAATTTTGCCAGGGTTGGGGCGAGTAGGGCGGCAAGACCATAGACGAGGACCAGAAAAATGATCATGCGGATCAGGTAGGCGGTGGGACGGGTCATGCGATGGGCCTATGGGATGAGTGTCAGGATCGCGCGATGGTCGGCGGACAGCGAGGCGCTCGGCAGGATCTGGCTTTGCACGATGATGCGGGTGAGGGGAATACCGTCTTGAACTAAGCGGTCGCGAACCGCGCGACCGCGCGCGAAAGCGAGGCGGTAGGCGCGCGCGGGATTTTGTGCTGTGCTGATCGCGTTCGCTGCGATCATGATGCGAGCCGAGCGGGCCAATGGATGCGCGGCGAATTGATGAATTGCCGCGATCGCGACCGTGCTCAGGCGGGCACTGCGGCGGGTAAATGCCAGAGTGATCGGTGCGACCGACGCA
>JAJZEG010000196.1 GCA_021828605.1 Pseudomonadota bacterium
TGACGATGGCGGGGTCGGCGCGCAGGCGGTGGCTTTCGGCGGCGAGGTATTTTTGCAGGTTGAAAATGATCGCGGTGAGACACTCGATGATGCGAGTTGGAGCGGAAATGTTAGTGGTGCCGGACATATGGTTAACATTGCACGATCAGGGGTGGGTGCGCAAGGGGGATGGTGGGATCATGCGGTTCTGTGATTATATCGGGCATTGAATTCGGGTTTGAGGGTGGGATGCGATTGACGGTTGGGCGATTGTGGATTGGGCGGATTTTACGAATTGATGGGCGAAGCTGGGTGCGGGTTGGACCACGGCGCGCGATGGCGACCGTCGAGGAGGAGCGGCTTCTGGCTGAGAAACAGCGAGCGCAGTCTCGAACCTTCGATGCTCGGCCCTGTAGCGATGCGACCCTTGATGATTTGGATCTGCTGCGTTTCGAGACCGAATATGTGCCATCCGCCACCTCGCCGGAAATCCAACGTCAGAATGGGCGGTCGACCGACGATAAGTTGCGGGCGTTGCGGCTTCGATCAGCGGACGGACATCCGTCCAATGCTGCAATTTTGTTGGTGGGACGGGATCCGCGCGAGTTTTTTCCGGGCGCGTATGTGCAGTTTCTGCGCATTAATGGTCCCGAGCTTACCGATCCGATCCTTGATCAGAAGGAGATTGGCGGCACCATTGCCGATCAGGTGCGCCAGATCGAGGAGGTGATGCGGCTCAATATCAGGGTCGGCACCGTGATCGGCACCGGCTTGCGGCAGGAGCGGCCGGATTATCCGTGGGCTTCGTTGCAGCAACTGGTGCGAAACGCGCTATTGCACCGGACCTATGAAGGCAGCACGACCCCGATCCGGGTTTACTGGTATCAGGATCGGATTGAGATCAGCAATCCCGGCGGTTTGTATGGTGAGGTGACGCCGGAGACGATCTGGCAGAATGCGACGGCGTATCGGAATCCGGCTTTGGCGGAGGGGTTGAAGATTTTAGGGGTGGTCGAGCGATTTGGCTTTGGTCTGGTCAAAGCCAAGCAGGCGTTACAAGCAAACGGCAATCCGCCGCTCGAATTCGAATTTGAACCTAATTTTACCCTGTTTCGGGTAAGGGCCGCCGCGTGAAATCGATCGCTTTTTTCAATAATAAGGGTGGCGTCGGCAAGACCTCGCTGATTTATCATCTGGCCTGGATGTATGCCGATCTGGGTTGCCGGGTGCTGCTCGCTGATTTGGATCCGCAGTCTAATTTGACCGCGATGTGCTTCAAAGATGAGGTTATTGAGAGGATTTATGAGGCGGATAGGCCTGAGACGATATTCAGCGCGGTGGAGCCGGTCAAACGCGGGATTGGCGATTTGTTCGTCTTTGGTCCGCGCGAAGTCACGGATCGGTTAGCGATTATTCCAGGAGATTTATTGTTATCAGATTTCGAGGATGATTTGTCGAGAACCTGGCCTGAATGCTTGGATCGCAATGAGCGGGCGTTCCGGGTTACTTCGGCGTTTCATCGGATCATTGAGGCGGCAGGCCAGAACTACCAGGCTGATCTGGTATTGATCGATGTGGGTCCGACATTCGGGGCGTTGAACCGGTCGGCGCTGTTGGCGGCGGATTATGTGGTGATCCCGGTCGCGCCTGATTTGTTTTCGGTGCGCGGGCTGCAAAATGTCGGGGCACGGCTGAAATCATGGCGGGGCGAATGGCGTGATCGGCTTGATCGCGCGCCGAGGGGGATTGATTTTGAGCTGGCCCGTGGCAGGATGAAGCCGATTGGCTATGTGGTGTCGCGGCATAGCGAGTTAGGTGATGGCGTGGTGCGGGCGTTTCAGAAATGGATTGACAAGATCCCCGATGCCTATCGCGAGACGGTTGATGATACGCAACGACCGGATTGGACCGCGATGCTGGGGCGGATGAAAGATTACCGCTCACTGATTGCGATGGCGCAGGAGGCGCGCAAGCCGATGTTCAAATTGCGGCCTGGGGAGGGCGCGATTGGTGGTCATCAGGGGGCGGTTCGAGCGGCTTATCAGGATTTCGAGATGCTGGCGCGGGAAATTGCCCGCCGGGTTGGGTTGGTATTCTGAATGGGCGGCGGGTTGGGATCACTCGGTCGTTCGAGCGATTCACAGGATCCATCGGCGGTGATGGGCGCGGGGGTGGTCATGACATTTTTATTAATAATAATAACGCGTATTTTAAGATATTGACGTTATTCGTTAGAACTGCGTATTTTTCGGGAAAGGCTGGCGCGTGAAGCCGTATTGCGCGTCACCGTAAATTTGTGATTTTGGTGTTTTTATGAGAAAGTTGGTCGCGCTCACGGGCAGGATTTTTGTGCTTTTTGCGATATCGGTAACTGCGATCTGGCTCAGCTTTCCTCTGGTACGGGCGCTCCGTTTCGAGCCGAGATGGCATTTTGTTGTTTGGATGACGGGTTTGGCTGTTCTCGCTCTACTTGTTTATGTTGACGACAGGGTAAAGTTTTATTTTGATATCAATAAGAAAATTTCTAACATCGAGATTATCGATGTTTATCATCGCCCCGGCAAGCATTGGCAGAAATTGGCGTTGAGCGTCCTTTATAATGTTTTTGTGTCTAGTTGGTGGCTTGGTATTTCCATAGCATTATTGTTAGGCCGCTACTGGTTTCGGCCATTCGAGGGTGTGGGTATATTTGGTCCGTTACGTTTTTCGACCTATTGGGTCCAGGCGATCACCCTCTGCTGGGAGTCCTTCTTCGTCCTCACGGTCTGGTATCTTGCCGCGCCGTTATTCCAGCGCGCTTTTGGCAAACGCCGATCCGGGACACGATAACCGCTTGCGAACCAGAGCCATGAAGCCGCATTTTTGGAACCGGGCTGTGCTCGGGATTGGTTTTTTGCTCCTATGGCCCTCGACGAGCGGTGCCGCTGCGCAGTGCGCGCTTCGTGCCGCCACGACATGGCATACGGTGATTATTGCGGGGCGGTATCGGCTGCTGTTTGACGATGATGCCAACCTTGCTGCCAGGCCGCAGATCGACCATGCGCGCCACGGCACCGCCTTCGTTACGAATACCGACTCGTTCCGCATTGCAGGGCCCGAGGGCACATGCTGGGCGAGCCCCAGGGTCGGCATCGTCACCATGCCGGTGTTTATCGCCAACGGGCGGTATCTGTATATTCCGACCTATTCAGGCGGGGATGCTTACTTGTTCGTGGTCGATGCGCAAAATTGTGCCACGATTTGGCAAAGCGCTGACATTGGTCACGGCATGCCGGTCCGCAAGCCCTACGGCTATTTTCTCCCTGGAATTGGACGGGTGGTGATTGGGCGGGATTGTCTGCCGCGTTGGGTGGGGCGATGAGGGGGCATCGCGTTGGCTTGGCAACGTTCCAGTCGATTTCAGTGGCTGATCGTTCCAGGCTTTGCTGGTGGATCATTCCGGTGCATAGTCGAGGGCGATGATTTCGACCATAGCAGAGCATCGCGATGAGATTGAGGCGTTAAGCCAGCGTTTTCATGTGCGGCGCTTGGATTTGTTTGGGTCGGCGGCGCGCGGGGACGATTTTACCGACACGTCCGATATTGATTTTCTGGTTGAATTTGAGCCCGCTCATGCACCGCCTTCGTTGGGCGAGTTTTTTGCATTGCGGGAGGCGTTGGCAGCCTTGCTGGGGCGTAAAATTGATCTGACCATCGCCGGGGCGATCCGCAATCCGTTTCTGCACGCCGCCATTGAGCGGTCACGCGTGACGCTGCATGGGGCGTGATTCGCTTGTTGCCTGCTCTGGTTATCCCGCTCGGCGGTTGCGCCAGTGATGGAGGGCCCAGGCGGCGGCGGCGAGGAGCAAAAGGGCGGCTATGGCGATTGTGAGCGTGTGCAGGGTGTTGTGCAGGAACGGAGCAGATCGCCAGGCTTTGCCTGCGCGCAGGCCGGCATAGGCCAGAGCAAAACACCAGGGCAGTGAGCCGAGCAGGCTGTAGGCTTGGAACTTCCAGAAATTCATTCGCGCGATGCCGGCGGGGAGCGAAATATAGGTGCGCACGATGGGGAGCAGGCGGCCGACCAGGACAGTGATCGCGCCGTAGCGGGCGAAGGCGGCTTCGGTGCGACCGAGTTCGGCTGGGTTGATCAGCAAATAGGGGCCGTAGCGGTGCAAAAACCGGCGACCGCCGGTGGCGCCGACCAGATAGGCGAGGGTTGAGCCGAGATTGCTGCCGATGGCGCCCGCGATGGTGACGCCGAGCAAAGTGAGGCGGTGGATGGAGACGAGGTAGCCTGCGAACGGCATGATCAGCTCGGAGGGCAGCGGAATGCAGGCGGATTCCAGGCCCATCAGCGCCGCGATGCCGAGATAGCCGAGCCTGGTGATCAGGATGATGAACAGATGGGCAAGCGCGTTGATCAATCGCTGAGGCCCGCGAATAAAGCGGTGGAGAGATAACGTTCGCCATAAGAGGGGATGATGGTGACGATGAGTTTATCGTTATTCTCCGGGCGCTTGGCGACTTCGATGGCGGCCCAGAGGGCGGCACCGGAGGAGATGCCGACCAGCAGACCTTCCTCGCGGGCGGCGCGGCGGGCGGTGATCAGCGCGTCGTCATTGGTGACGCGGATGATTTCATCGACCAGTTTCATATCGAGCACGTCGGGCACGAAACCGGCGCCGAGGCCTTGGATCATGTGCGATCCCTTCGCGCCACCCGAGAGTACCGGCGAGGCGTCTGGCTCGACCGCGATGCAGCGAAAGCTGGGTTTGCGCGATTTGATCAGGGTGCCGACGCCGGTGAGGGTGCCGCCGGTGCCGACGCCGGAGATCAGGATATCGGCTTCGCCATCGGTATCGGCCCAGATTTCCTCGGCGGTGGTGCGGCGATGCACCGCCGGGTTGGCGAGGTTTTGGAATTGCTGGGGCATGAAATAATGCGAATTGCTGGCGACCAGCTCTTCGGCTTTGCGAATCGCACCGCTGATTCCCTCCGCGCCGGGGGTGAGGATCACCTCGGCGCCATAGGCGCGCAGCACCGCGCGGCGTTCGCGGCTGACCGAATCGGGCATGGTGATCACGCAGCGATAGGCGCGGGCGGCGCAGACCATGGCGAGGGCAATGCCGGTATTGCCGGAGGTGGG
>JAJZEG010000298.1 GCA_021828605.1 Pseudomonadota bacterium
GTCGGCACAGCGGGGGGTGCCGCGCAGGCGGCGACGGCGAGTACGGTTCCCAGCGCGACCAGCAGAGCGTTGATCCGTGCGGCGCGGGTGCGGAATGTTTCAACCATAAACTGATTTTAACGCACATCGCGCAAGCGGTCATCTCTGGATCGAGACCGGCAAAGGGTGAGCGCGGCGGCGGCGGCGCGGAAAACTAATCCTTGCCATAATTTGGTCTATAAGATAACAGCTTACACGGCTTGGTTGAGACGCCAGACGAATTGATTTGGTGGGCCGATGCACCGGACGCTCGGGTCGTGCGTGTCAGGATCGGACCACGTGGCGTGCTTATCACAACGCGGCTCGCCGGAGCTGCATAGTTTGGAAGATCCTACGCCATGGCAATCACGGCGTCTGCCGTTATCAACCCATCCAAACGCCGCCTGGTTCGGCTGTTCCAGCGCACGACCCTGGTTTGCGCCCTGGCCGCTTTATCGGCCTGTGCCAGCCACGAACCCAAATTATCCGCAACCGGCCAGGCCGCGCGCTATGCCAATAATACCCATGGTAGTTATACCCCGCCCGGCCCGCCGAGCGATCCGTGGGGGCCTTATATTCGCATTGCCTCCAAGCGGTTTGATGTGCCGCAGCGTTGGATCAGGCAGGTGATGCGCGTGGAATCCGGCGGGAATGAATATTATGGCGGCCATCTGACCACCTCGCCCACGGGGGCGATGGGGCTGATGCAGCTGGAGCCGGGAACCTATCGCGAGATGGCGGCGCAATACGGGCTCGGCAGCGATCCGTATAACCCGTATAATAATATCATGGCGGGCACCGCTTATATTCATCAGATGTATCAAATTTATGGCTCGCCGGGATTTTTGGCGGCCTATAATGCCGGGCCCGGAGCGCTGGAAGATTATTTGGATTATCGCCAGCCGCTGCCTGACGCGACCAAGCAATATATTGCGATGATCGCGCCGCAAATAAATGGGGTCTATCCGGCTTCGCCCGAAGCGTCGCCCTCCATTTCGGGCGGTGGCGGCGTGGAGCTGGCGATGAACCAGCCCGCCGCGATCAGGCCGGTCAGCGTGGAGGCCGTGAGCGGGTCATCCGCGACCGACAGCCTCAATCAGCAAGCCCTCGCGGCAGCGCAAAGTGCCGGGCAAGGTGGGGCGAGTGCGTTGGCGCCGACCGCCTCGCAACCACGGATCGAGGTTGCGTCATTGACGCCGCCCGCGTCGCCTGTGGAGCAGCCACCCGCGCCGCCGATCAGCCATAGCAGCGGATTTGCGCTGATCCCGAGTGCGGAGGCGGCGACTCGCCTGCCTTATATTCCGCCGCCACCGATCATTACGCCGCCGCCGGTCGCCATGCCCACGCAGCCGGTGCGGCGCGAAATGCCGACGCGGTCGGCGGAGAGAAAAATACCGGTGCGGGCTGGTGGGTGGGCGATTCAGGTTGGTGCGTATAACACGCCGTCACAGGCGAAGGCGGCGCTGGGGGTTGCTGAATTATCGGCGGTGGGCATTTTGATTAAGGGCCAGCCGGTGGTGGTTAGTGTTAACACCGCGCATGGGCTGTTATATCGGGCGCGCTATGTTGATTTGCCGCAAAATGCGGCGCGCGATGCCTGCCAGCGGCTGCGCACCAGCCCGACCGGCTGCGCGGTGGTGCCTCCCGGCGCGCAGTAAAGGCTCATAAGGGCGGGTTGGGGCGTTCGCCGGGTTTGGCCGTGATTTCATACGGGGCGACCAGGCGCCAGACATGGTCGGGGATCATTGATTTCATCCGGTTGGGCGCTGCGCGCCGGAGGTGCAAAACGGTTTCGATGGCTTTCATTTCAACCCGGGTGCGGGCAAATTCCAGGCCGCGCGGGCCGATGCGGGGCATCAGCCAGCCGACGATATGACGCAGCAGGCGCGGCATGCGCCGGAGCGGCAGGCCGCCCGCCGCGCGCTCGGTATTGGTCCTGAAGCCCGTCACCGCGCCGCGTCGCTTCCCGGCGGCGTGCAGGGGCGTGATTTTGACTTCATCGCCCAGCAGATCGGCCAGTTCGGCGCCGCGCTCATTGCGGATAATCATCCATTGTTCGCCCTGCCCGGCCATATAGCCGATGGTGATATCGGCAAGCGCATTGGTGTAATCGACGCAGGTGCGGCAGGTGAGCGGGAAGAAATCGGAGGGGAGTTTGGCGATCGGGAGTTGCAGAAACGGGATGGTTTTGCGCGTGCCATTGGTGAAGCGCAATTCGACGCGATAATCGGCGCGAAACTCCAGATAGGTGATGGTTTCCGGCGCGTTTGATAACAAAGACAGAAATTGGTGGAAATTTTCGGTGCTGGTATTATCCGAACAGGGCGTGCCGATCACGGTGAGACGCTCGAACCCCAGCGATTGTTCGAGGGCGCGCAGGGCGTAGATTTGGCAGGGGATGCCGATCACCGCGAGGCGGGTGATGCCTTGGGCGCGGGCCGGTTCGAGCAAGGAGAGTAACGGCGCGTAGCCCATGCGCATGCCGCGCGCTTGCACCATGTCACCCGCGTTGGTGATCAGGACCGGCAGCGGACGCCAGCGATCTGTTGGGTCCGCCGCCATGGTTAAGACCGCCTGAACCTGGCCGGTTTCCAGCAATTTTTCGCCCAATCGGGTGGTGATGCCGGTCCATTGCGCGCCGTCGCGGGCCGGTTCCAGCCGGGCTTTGACCATGCGCAAAAACGGGCCGAAAAATAACTCGTCGGGCCGGTTTGGATCGCGCGCGCGACCGTGAACCGCCGTTTCCAGGCCGGGATAGTCGGGTTTGATGAACTGGCAGGCCTGGCCGCAGCGTTTGGGATCGGTGGTGCGCGAGATCCCGCAATCGGTGCAGAGATGCCGAAACGGCGGCACCGCCGCGTTGGTCATGGCGCGCGCGGCGAGCGACGCTGTTTTTTGGCGGCGGTTGGGGCTTTGGCGCTGCCATCATTCGCCGACACCTCGTTATTGGAGGCCGAGGCGGTGGGTGCGATCAGGCAGGAAGCGCGCATGATCGGCGGCCAGGCGGTTTCCTGGGCGGGTTCGATCACGCGCAAATCCCGATAGACCCCGCCTTCGCGGGCGAAATGCCGGTTGTAAAACGGATCGACCGGCAGAACATCGCCCCAGCGCACCCGCATCACCTCGTTTTCCAACATAAACCGCGCGAGTTTTTCATCGCTCAGATCATCGCCGCGACTCATGCTCTCGCGATGCTCGCACACCACGTCCGGGGTGAATAAAATCCGGTAGCCCGCTTGGCGCAATTTCAAGCAGAGATCGACATCGTTGAACGCGATCCCGAGCGCCTCGATGTCAAACCCGCCAACCTGCTCGAACGCGTCGCGCCGGACCAGCATGCAGGCGGCCGTTACCGCGGCGACTTCGCGCGCCGTCATCGCATGGGCAATATAGCCCGGCTCGGTGCCGCCGAGACCGCGAAAGGCGTGATCGGCAACGCCGCCGACGCCGAGCACCACGCCCGCATGTTGCACCGTGCCGTTCGGATAGAGCAATTTGGCGCCGATGGCCCCGGCGCCGGGATCGGCCAGCATTTCATTGAGCAGGATACGCAGCCATGCCGGATCATCGACGAACACGTCATTGTTCAGGAACAAAAGATAGGGGTGGCGGGCGGCGGCGACGCCTTGATTATTGATGGCGGAATAATTGAACGGCTCGGCGATGCGCAGCACCTTGGTATCGGGCAGATTGCCTTGCTCGACCGCGAATTTTTCGGCGTCCGACCCGTCGGACCAGTTATCGAGCAGAATAATTTCGTATTTTACCCCGGTCGTGTGTTTGCGAATCGCCTCCACGCATTGGCGGGTCAGGGTGATATGGTTGCGATACGGGATCAGAATGGAAATGCCGGGATCGGCGGTGGTGGTGAATTGGGTCCGGTAGCAGGTGAGCGCGCCGCGCCGCCCGACTTTGCCGGGCAGGCGTCGGCGTTTCAAATGTTCGGCGACGGCGACCTCGCCGGCCAGGGCGGCACGCGGTTTGGCGCTGGCACCGCTTGCCGTGGATTGGGCGGTCAGGCGCCAGTGATAGAGGATTTCGGCGACGTGATGGACTTCATCGGTGCGCAAATGCTCGGTCAAGCGGAGCAGTAAATCATGGTCCTGCGCGCCATCGAACCGGGGATCGAGGCCGCCGGCGGTGCGCACCAGATTGGTTTCAGCGACGACCAGATGACAAATATAGTTGAGGTCAAGCAGAAACCGGTAATTGAAATCGGGTTTGAAATTAGGCTCGCTCACCCGACCGTGGGAATCGACCTTGTCTTCGTCCGAATAGAGCAGGCGCGCGCCGGTGGCGGCCTGGGCGCGCATCATCACCTCCAGCGCGCAGGGGGCGAGCAGATCGTCATGATCGAAAAAGGCCACGAATTCGCCCGAAGCTGCCGCAAGGGCTACGTTGGTGGCGGCGGCGATGCCGGTGTTTTTGGGCTGGGTGATCAGCCGGATGCGCGGATCGAGCTTGGCGAGTTCGGCCAGAGTGATGCTCAGCGCATCATCGCGGCTCGCATCATCGACCACAATAAGTTCCCAGTTGGCGTAGGTTTGGGCGCGCACGGAATCGACGGCGGCGAGAAATTCGGCGAGCACCGGGCGATAGACCGGGCAGAGCACTGAAATGCGGGGCTCATCCAGGCGCACGCCATAGCGCACGGTCGAGCGCGGCAAAATCAGCGGATCATTTTGCGCGGCCCAGCTGCGGTAATCGGCGAGCGAGAAGCGGTCGGCGGGGAGGGTTGCCTTCAGGTCGCGGCGCAAATTATAGGCGAACCGGAACATCTCGTCGGTTCGCTCGATCATGGCGGCGATCTGGTTGCGTTCCTGCGCGGTGGGCACGGTGATTTCAATCGGCGCGCCGCGTAATTGCACGCGTTCGGGGATGACGTGGAAATCGAGCTTGACCCGTCGGCCCAAGCGCAAGGCTTGGGGCAGCACGAAGGAGAAGCCGCAGGCCGGATCGCAGCCGAGCGCCTCGGCGACGTCGCCGCGAAACTGATCGGCGACGATTTCCGCAATCGGCTGGCCCTGGGCGGAGACCAGCACGCGCGCGCCGCCGGATTTGGCGTTGCTGCGTTGATCGACC
>JAJZEG010000211.1 GCA_021828605.1 Pseudomonadota bacterium
CTTACAAGTATCACCCAGCGCTGGGTGATGCCGGTCGGCAAAACCCCCGCCGGGGTGATGTGGCATCGCGGCGTGGTGCTGGTGGCGATCATGGGCCGCGATTATGTCGCGGTGGTCGATCCGGCGACCGGACGGGTGATCCGCCGGATCATCACCGATCGCGGCGCGCATAATCTGTTTCTCACGCCTGATCGGCGTCATATCTACGTCACCAACCGGGTGGCCGGTTCGCTCTCGGTGCTCGATGCCGCCACCCTCGATATGGTCAAGCGGATTCCCATGCCCGGCGGGCCGGATGATCTCTGTTTCGCCCCCGATGGCCGCCTCTGGATCGCGCTGCGCTTCGCCGACCATGTCGCGGTGCATGACCCGGTGAGTGGCCATACCGACCGGATCGGAGTCGGCCGTTCGCCCCATGGCATTTTCATCTCGACCCTGCTGACCGACCCGCCCGCTCTGGCCGCGATGCGGCTCGCCTGATGCTGCCCACCCATCCGTTCAACGATCTGGCCGGATGGGTCGAGCAGATCGCGGTGCTGCCCGCTTTATACCATCTGGGCTTGATGCGCTGGGAGTTCCTCTCATTCGGCTGGGTGTTGATCGCGCTGTACGGACTCGCACAAATGGCCATCGCTTTGCTGATCTGCATGCCGCTGGAACGGCTTTGGCCAATCGAGCGCGGCGGCGATGCCAGGCTGGTCTGGACCGACATATTCTACACCGCTCTGGCCCGGATCGGGATTTTGCCCATCGCCACCTTCGTCTTGTTTTACGCCGCGCAAACCTGGCTCGATGGCGCGCTGGTCGATCACGGCTATATCCCGCCGATGCTGGAAACCCTGATCCCGCCTTTATTCGGCCATCCGGTGCTGACCTTCTTCGCCTATGCGCTGATCCTCGATTTCGCCGATTACTGGCGCCACCGCCTCTCGCACCGGCTGAGCCTGTGGTATGCGCTGCATGCGGTGCATCACGCCCAGCGCCAAATGACGGTCTGGTCCGATGATCGCAATCACCTGCTCGATGAAATCATCTCCTTCGCCTGGTTCATGATGGTCGGCCTGCTGATCGGGATTCCGCCCTTGCAATTTCCGGTGCTGCTGCTGGGATTGCGGCTGGTGGAAAGCTTCAGCCACGCCAATATCCGCCTGCGCTTCGGCTGGCTCGGCGAGCGATTACTGGTCTCACCGCGCTTTCACCGGGCCCATCACGCCATCGGCGCCGCCGGATCGCGCTCGGTCAATTACGGCGCGGTGTTTCCGCTCTGGGACATGCTGTTCGGCACCGCCGATTTTTCCAGCGATTTCGCACCGACCGGCGATGCCACCGCCCCCGAAGCGATGGCGAGTGGCGGCTATCTGATGCAGCAATGGGCAGGGATGCGCTATTTGTTTCGAACTTTGGCGAAGTGAATGCGTGTCCCTGATCTCAGATCAAAACTGGACACGCGCAAATTCGATAGGCCACTAGCCAAGAGATCAAAAACCCGCTATTAACTTAATCGCGGCGCTTTTCTGTTGTGGTTGCTCGTGCCTTTTCGCGTTCCGACACTTCCTCAGTAAAAGTTCCTTGGCCCGCATCGTGCGGGTTGCCGTGTTTGATGGAGAGTGACGAAATGGCGACCGGTGTTGTTAAATGGTTCAATGCAACCAAAGGCTATGGCTTCATCCAGCCGGATGATGGCTCGAAAGACGTTTTCGTGCATATCTCAGCGGTTGAACGCGCTGGGCTGGGCCGTCTGAACGAAGGCCAGCGGATTGCTTATGAGCCGCAGCGCGGCCAGCAAGGCAAAGTCTCAGCGGAAAACTTGAAAGCCGCTTGATTTTGTCTGCCGTGCGCTAAGCACGCGAGCAAAATGACTGTGAAACGCCGCGCAAGCGGCGTTTTTTTATGCCCGATCACCCTATTTTCTCCACGCGACCTTCGCTTTGCGACCGCGCGGCATATTACAAAAATTTATTTGATCCCGGTGCCGAACCGTTCCCGATAGTCGCGCGGATTAAGGCCGGTGGCCCGGCGGAACTGCTGGCGCAGCGTCGCCGCACTGCCAAAGCCGACGCGGCGCGCGATATCCTCAAGCCCCTCGGCTCCTGCTTCCAACTGCCGTTTGGTTTCTTCGACGCGCAGGGCCGTGAGCCACGCGCCTGGCGACGCACCGGTCGATTCGGCAAAACGACGCACGAAAGAGCGTTCGCTCATCGCCGCCTGGTTCGCCATGGCGGCCACGCTCCAAGGTCGCCCCGGTTTCGCGCGCATCTGATCAAGTAAGTGGGCGAGCTTGCTGTTGGGTGATTGGGCAACGGGACGTTCAATGAACTGTGCCTGCCCGCCGCTGCGGTGCGCGGGGACCACCAACCGTCGCGCAACCGCATTGGCCGCGTCAGCGCCAAAATCGCCCCGCACAATATGCAGCATCAAATCGATCCCCGCAGCCGATCCGGCGGAGGTGAGCACGCGCTGTTGTTCGACATAGAGCACGCTGGCATCGACCTTGATGGCCGGGTACCGCGCGGCGAGAACCGTCGCATAGCGCCAATGCGTCGCCGCGCGCCCGCCATCCAACAGGCCGGTGGCCGCCAGCACGAAGGCGCCCGAGCAAATTGAGGCCAAGCGTGCGCCACGCTTATAGGCTGCGCGCAGCGCGTCGATCAGTAAGGGCGGCACCGCGATATCAACGCCTTTCCAGCCCGGAATGATCACCAGATCGGCTTGAGCCAGCAAGCCCAAATTGCCATCGACCTCGAACCGCAAGCCGCCCTGGGCACATAGCGGCCCAGCCTCGATCGCAGCGGTGGCAAAGCGATACCAACCCTCGCCCATCTCAGGGCGAGGCAGGCCGAAAATCTCGGCAGAGATCGCATATTCAAAGGTGCAAAGCCCATCATAGGCCAAAGCAACCACCAGAGGCCCGGCGGGTCGTGCCGCACAGAGCGGCGGTTTAACTGAGTTTGGCATGAATTCGACCATTCATGGCATTTCCGCCACTCACGGGCAACCACGCTTTGCCCGACACTATTGCCCTAACCTTAAAGGAGCCCACCAATGTCCACACCGGTATCCGAAATTCCAGCCGCCCCCGCCCCCGAAGCGGCGGCACATTTTGCCGCCGGATTTGCGTTTGAAACTGATTGTTGGGACGTGCATAGCGCATTGAAGGTCGTTACAGATCAAGGCGGGGCGGATCAAAGCGGGGTCGATTTCGTGCTGCTCGATGTGCGCTCGCCCGCTTTATTCGCAGCCGGTCATGTGCCGGGGGCGATCAACCTGCCGCACGGCAAAATTATCGCGTCCAAAATGGCCATCTGGCCACTCGACACCTTATTCGTCACCTATTGCGCTGGCCCGCATTGCAACGGCGCCGCGCGCGGCGCCCTCCGCCTCGCCCGGCTCGGACGACCGGTGAAAATCATGGCCGGCGGCATTACCGGCTGGATCGACGAGAAATTCGATCTGGCGCACGGCGAATAACCAGCCTGCTCGCCTCATTCAGCGGCAACATCGGTGCGCGCAAGTCTGCGTCGTGATTTCAGTTCGGCGGCGATCAGAAAAGCGAGTTCCAACGCCTGTTCGGCATTCAGCCGAGGGTCGCAGAATGTTTCATAGCGCGCGCCCAGATCCGCCTCGGTCAGTTGCCGTGCCCCGCCGATACATTCGGTGACATCCTGCCCGGTCATTTCAACATGCACCCCGCCGGGCACGGTTCCTTCGGCGTGATGAATATCGAAAAACCCGCGCATTTCGGCCAAAATCGAGTCGAAGCGCCGGGTTTTCATCCGTCCCGCCGTGGAAATCGTGTTGCCATGCATCGGATCGCACAGCCAGACCACCTGCCGCCCGGCTTGCTTGGTCGCGCGCACCAGAGGCGGCAATTTCGCCGCCACCTGCTCAGCCCCCATGCGCGCAATCAAGGTCAGGCGTCCTGCCTCGTTAGCCGGGTCCAGCCGGTCGATCAGGCCAAGCAACCCATCCTCGGTCATGCTCGGCCCGACTTTCACGCCAATCGGGTTCTGCACCCCGCGCATGAACTCCACATGCGCCCCGTCAAGCTGGCGGGTCCGATCACCAATCCAGAGGAAATGCGCCGAACAGGCATAATGATCGCCCGTGGTCGAATCCACCCGGGTCAAGGCCTGCTCATAAGGCAACAATAAGGCTTCATGGCTGGTGTAAAATTCGGTCTCGCTGATTTGCGGTGTCGCCCGGCTGGTCATGCCGCAGGCGGCCATGAATTCCAGCGTCTCATCAATGCGCGAGGATAAATCGCGATACCGCTCGGCCAAGGGCGAGCGCCGCACGAAATCGAGGTTCCAGCGATGCACCTGATGCAAATCCGCATAGCCGCCGGAGGCAAAGGCGCGCAACAAATTCAGCGTGCCCGCCGATTGGAAATAACCAAACTCCATGCGTGCCGGATCAGGGATGCGCGCCGCTTCGGTGAATTCCGGGCCATTGATGATATCGCCGCGATAGGAGGGCAGTGACACGCCCGCGATTGTTTCAGTCTCCGAGGAGCGCGGCTTGGCGAATTGCCCGGCCATGCGCCCGAGTTTCACCACCGGCAGCGCACCGCCAAAAGTGAGCACCACCGCCATTTGCAGCAAAACCCGGAACGTATCGCGAATCACATTCGCGGTGAAATCGCCAAAACTCTCGGCGCAATCCCCACCTTGCAACACGAAAGCCTGACCCTGCGCGGCCTGCGCCATTGACTGCTTCAAACGGCGCGCTTCCCCCGCGAAAACCAGAGGCGGAAACCGGTGCAGCCGCGCTTCCATCGCCTGCAACGCCTCGGCATTGGGATAGGCGGGCGCCTGCGCAATCGGGCAGGACCGCCATGATGGGGGCGTCCAATCCGGCTGTGCCTGCCTCGCTTCGGTGCTCGAACTCATCCCATCGCTCCAGTCGCGCCACCGAACCTGTTCGGATATTGCGCCAATATCAATTTCAACGCACCTTTATATGGCAATCGCCCGCGATTGGCGATCCTGCGCGCGCAACCCAGCCGCGCCTCAGCCGCCGACAAGCCGAGTTTCGCTGCGCATGGTAACAAACTCCTCCGCCACCGTCGGATGAATGCCAATGGTGCGGTCAAAATCGGCCTTGCGCGCCCCGGCCATCATCGCCACCGCCAACCCTTGGATAATCTCGGGCGCATCCTCGCCCAGCATATGCGCCCCCAACACCTGATCGGTCGCCGGATCGACCAGCAATTTCATCAAACTGCGCCGCACGCGTTTGCTGAGCGTGTGGCGCATCGGCGTGAAATTAGCCACAAACACCCGGGTTCCAACCGGCGCCTGATCCTCGCGCAGCCCGACACTGGCCAGCGGCGGGATCGCAAATACCGCATAGGGCACACGCTCCAGCGACACGGTGCGCGGCTTACCACCAAACAGACTATCAGCCAGCGCATGGCCCTCCGCCGTCGCCACCGGGGTGAGGTTAAGCCGGTCGGTTACATCACCTAACGCATAAATATGGTCGATATTGGTCTGCAACTGCTCATTGATGGAAATGGCACCATTCGCGCTGGTGGTCACCCCGGCAGCCGCCAAATTCAGCCCGGCAATATTCGGCGCCCGCCCCGTCGCCAGAAACACGCAATCGGCCTCGATACTGCGCCCGTTCGAGAGAATTAACTTGAGCGCGCCCCCCTGTTTTTCGAGCGCCCCCCCCTGTTTTTCGAGTGCCATCGGGGTCACGCCGGGATGCAGCACAACATTATTCGCAGCCAACGCCTCGGCGATGCCCGCGCGCAAATCCGGATCGAACCCGCGCAGCGGCAGATCCTGACGAAATATCTGCGCGACCTGCGAGCCTAAACCAGCAAAAATCCCGGCAAACTCCACCGCGATATATCCCCCACCCACCATCACCACCCGCTCGGGCCGCGCGGCCAGATGAAACGCCTGATCCGAAACAATCGCATGCTCCGCGCCCGGAAAATCGAGCCGCACCGGCAAGCCGCCGGTGGCAATCGCGATGCGCTCGGCACTGATCTGCCGGTCACCCAAATCCAAATGATGGGCGTCAATGAATTTTGCATGGCACTCAAACATCGCCACACCCGCCCGTTCCAGTAAGCCGGTATAGGCCCGGTTCAGCCGGGCGATTTCCTGGTCCTTGGCGGCGATAAACCGCGCCCAATCATGGGCACCCCGTCCGGCATCCCAGCCAAATCCCACCGCATCATCCGCAGCCAGCCCATATTCCGCCGCCATCACCATGAATTTTTTCGGCACACAGCCGACATTCACGCAAGTTCCACCCCAGAACCGCGCCTCGGCAATGCCCACCCGCGCGCCATGCCCCGCCGCGATGCGCGCAAGCCGCACCCCGGCCGATCCGCCGCCAATGACGAATAAATCAAAATCATATGCCATTCATGCGCTCCCTGAATTCAGCGAGATATGGCGTAAGCGGGCCTCGCTTCCAAGGGCAGGCACTAATAGGTCTCGACGTGAAACCGACCTTGTTCGCGCATTTCCTGACGCAAGCTCGGCCAATCGAGCCCAACCCCGCCGGCGATCTCGGACAAGGCCGCCTCCACCCCCTGTTCCAACCCGCGCACCCCGCAGATAAAAATATGGAACCCGGCACGCCCCAATAACGGCGCTAAGCGGTCCGCCCGGGCACGCATCCGGTCCTGCACATACTCACGCTGACCACCCGGCTCGCGCGAAAACACCAATTCCTTATCGATCAATGTCTCAGGCAAACGCTGCAACGGTCCGAAATACGGCAATTCCGGCTTCGTTCTCGCACCAAAATATAAATAAAGCCGCCCACGCCCCCCCTGCCCGATCCGCCGCCGTCGCTCGGTAAAACCACGAAACGGCGCGGAACCGGTGCCGGTACACACCATCAAAATATCGGTATCCAAATCATCGGGCAGTAAAAAAGTCGCCCCGAACGGACCAATAACCTCAATTCGCGCCCCTTGCGGCAAATCCGCCAAATAGTTTGAGGCGACGCCAGCAAATATCGACCCATCGGCTTGCTTCTCTAACACCCGCTTGACCGTGATCGCCAGATTATTGGTATTCGGGCGCTCACCATCGCGCGCACTCGCCACCGAATAGAGCCGCATCGCATGGGGTCGGCCCTGCTTGTCATGCCCCGGCGGCACAATGCCAATGCTTTGCCCCTCCAATACCGGAAATGCCACCGCGCCAAAATCCAAAATAATATGGCGCACATCCGAGGCCGCATCCGCGCCGGTGATGCGCAAATTACCAGCAACCGTCGCAATCGCCGGATGCGCCCGGTTGAACAAATTGATCCGTGGCGTTGACGCACTAACCGGCGCGCGCACCCGCCCACCTGCGCCTTGATGCGCCTGATCAAGGATAAACCTTGCCTCCTCATCGAGCGCATCAACCGGCTCGCCCGCAGACAAAACCGGCTGAGCGGGAAGTTCAAGCCAGGAAAATTGCTCATCGATGGAAAAAACCTGAGCGGTCACCAGCCAATGATCAATCGACCCGGTCGGGCATGGCGGAATGCAATCCATACAATAATTACACTTCGCCGGATCAACCACGTAATTATTATCATCATGGGTCACCGCACCCACCGGACAAGTGGCCTCGCAGGTATTGCACCGAATACAGACCTCTGGATCAATCAGATGTTGCTTGACCAAAGTTACTGACATCAGGAAACCCTATTCCACAATCTGGACATATTCAAAATCGCCCGATTTATTATCAATCCCCACCCGAGGCGCCGCAATCCACGAGGCGTAATGTCCAGGCCTGCGCTCCGCCACCATCAGACTATCGATATAAGCGGCATCGTCAGCATCGGGCAGAAATTCGCGCTGCCGCGCTGCCCAAGCCTCCGGGGCCATCAGCGCGCCGGTTGGATCGGTCTTGATCGAGGCAAACTCACCGATTGAGCGATTAAACGCGACATGCGGCAGCGCTAACGCAAATTCATATCCCGCCTTTTCAATCACCCGGTTCCAGCGCACGATGCCGGACTGGCAATCTTTCACATAATCATCGCGCAGCCGCATATTCAGCGCCGATAAAGCCGGTGCGTCCTCATGCACCATCGCGCCATTCACCAAGCGCAGCACCGGATAGGTGGTTTCGATCAACTGATGATCATCATCGATTTTATCCTCGCGATACCGCCCTTTAATCCCGGCATGATAGGCATTCGCGGCATTGGTGCTGATTTCATTGCCGAACAAATCGAGCGTGAGCGAAAAATGCAAGTTCATTTTTTTCTGAATGGTCGGCAAATCAATAACACCGAGTTTGCGCACCGCCGCGATATTGGCAGGATCCGTAATCCCTGCCTCGCGCATAGCCTGCACCGTGCGCTCAATCACCCGCTGCACGCCGCTATCACCGACAAACATATGATGCGCCTCCTCGGTCAGCATGAACCGGCAGGTTCGGCTGAGCGGATCGAACCCCGACTGCGCCAAGGCTTCGAGCTGCATTTTGCCATCGCGATCGGTGAAATAGGTGAACATAAAAAAGCTCAACCAATCCGGCGTCGCTTCATTGAACGCCCCTAACATGCGCGGCGTGTCAGCATGGCCTGAGCGCCGCTGCAGCAAATCCTCGGCCTCCTCGCGCCCATCCGTGCCAAAATATTTGTGCAACAAATATACCATCGCCCATAAATGCCGACCTTCCTCGACATTCACCTGAAACAGATTGCGCAAATCATAAAGCGAGGGCGCTGTCGCTCCCAAATGCCGCTGCTGCTCGACCGATGCGGGCTCGGTATCGCCCTGCACCACAATCAACCGCCGCAACAAGGCGCGATATTCCCCCGGCACGTCCTGCCAGGCCGGTTCGCCTTTATGTTTGCCAAATGGAATCGTCCGCCCCTCAATCGCAGGCGCTAACAAAATACCCCATTTATAGTCAGGCATTTTGACATAATCGAACTTGGCCCAGCCCTTCGGATCAACGCCAATCGCGGTGCGCAAATACACCATCGATTCCTGGAACCCTTCCGGCCCCATGGCTTTCCACCAGTCAATATAGCCGGGATGCCAGGTTTCCAGCGCCTTGCGCACGCGCAAATCATCAGCCAGACCAACATTATTCGGGATCAACCCGTCATAATCAATATTCATTCCATCAGGCATCGAACGCTCCTATTTTTAGTGCCATTGCTTTAGCGAGCAACTTTATCCGATCAGATGATTCCATTGATCGAATGTTGCTCTAAACACGCTGGCGATCAAAAGCCGCCTGCTGACCGCTGCCATAGCGTTGCAGCGCGCCGTTCGGCCCCACGGCATTGGGGCGCTGGAAAATCCAGTTCTGCCACGCGGTCAACCGGCCAAATATCCGCGTCTCCATGGTTTCAGGCCCGGCGAAACGCAAATTGGCCTCAAGCCCGGTCAGGCTATCGGGCGAGAAACTTGCGCGCTCCTCCAGCATGATGCGCATTTCATCATCCCAGTCGGTCGCGTCATACGCAAAGGTCACCAACCCCCGCTCCATCGCCGCCTCGGCATCGAACGCCGTCATTGGGGCTTGCACCCGCTCGACCTGTTCGGGTTCACCCAGAAACCGCGTTTGCAGCCGGGTCAAGCCATTACCCATCGGATAGGCGCCAAAATTGGCCGCACCTAACTGCAACATCGCGGGCGGCACTGCGCCATCAGCCCCTGCGCGCATCACCGACCGATCCGCAGCAAACGCCAACTCCGCCAAGGTTCCGGCAAAACAACTTCCAGGCTCGATCAACGCGATGATACTGCGCGACGTCACATCGATCCGCTTGAGCACCCGCTTGATGAAATGGCGAATTTCCCGCATCAGCCAATGATCCTGATGCGCCTGCAAAAACGCATCATAGGCTAGAATTTGCGCGCCATCGCCCGCGGTGCGCAGCACCCATAAGCCTAATTCCGGTTCATTGCTGCGCAAATGCAAAATCGTATCATCCAAAGCCCGCGCCATCGCCAGCGGCCAGAAATCCGCCCCTTGAGCCACGGCTTGCGCAATCGTCTCCACCACCGGAATCGTCGGCCCGGAAACAATAATCTCGGCTGAGCGGCGCGCCGCATCACAGCGCACCTGCACATGCGGATAGGTGATCACCGCCGGCTCAATCACCCGCTCTAACGCGGTGAGCGCAACCCCCTGCGCATCGCTTGGCCGGTCGGATCGCGCCGCCGCCAGGCGCGCCCGCTGTTCGACGGTTTCATCCCACACTGACGGGGGCACCACCTCATCAACCAGCCGCCACGCCACCGCGCGCTTACCGCGCACACCTTCCTCGGCGGTGCAAAACACATCGGCCAAATCCCGCCGAACCTGCCTTTTATCGGTCACCCGGGTCAAGCCGCCGGTTCCCGGCAACACCGCCAGCAACGGCAGTTCCGGCAGTGAAACCGCCGATTTCCGATCATCAATCAGCATGATATGCGCAGCCGTCAGGGCTAACTCATATCCCCCGCCCGCCGCCGAACCCTTGATCGCGCATAAATAGGTCTGGCCGGAATACGCCGTCGCATCCTCAATCGACAAACGCGTTTCATTGGTAAATTTGCAAAAATTAACCTTATGGGCGTGGCTCGACTGGCCAAGCATCCGAATATTGGCGCCCGCACAAAACACCCCGTCACGCCCCGAGCGGATCACCACGGCACCCACGCCTGGATGCTCAAAGCGCAATCGCTGCACCGCATCATGCAATTCAATATCAACGCTCAAATCATAGGAGTTTAATTTCAGCTCATAACCAGGAACCAGCCCCCCCGCCGGATCGACATCCATCACCAAATGCGCAACCGGCCCCGCAATCTCGATACGCCAATGCCGATAACGCGCCGGTTCCGTGCGAAAATCGATAATTGTGGAATCGCTCATGATACTCCCGTCGCCTCCGATCCAATCTATCGTTCCGATGCATTATATTTCATTATTTTTCTCCGTCAATTAAATTATGCATTATATTACTTCATTCAACCGCCTGATTCGCGCCACGAACGGCACCACCCGATCAAGCACCGCAGCGCGATGCGTCAAATGCGGCGCGTGAGCCGCTCCCGCCAGCCAATGCACCGCGACCGGGCAATAGGCATCGCTCAGCAACGGCGCCAGTTGCGCCTCGGTGCCATACTCATCCGCATCGCCTTGCACCGCCAATACCGGCACCCTGATCGTCGGCACATACTCATCAATCCGCCAATCACGAAACCCCGGATCGAGCCACGCCCCATTCCAGCCCAGAAACGCGTGATCGGGATCACGGTGATGCCGCGCCAGCCTTGCGCGCAAATCGCCGGAGCGATAGGCCTCGCGCGCCGCCTCGATGCTGCGGATTGACACATCCTCGACGAATAAATGCGGCGCGATCAACACCAAGCCGCGCAGCCCGAAATTCTGGGTGCCCCCCGCATGGATCAGCGCAATCGATGCGCCATCCGAATGCCCCAGCAAAATCACCCGCTCAATCCCTGCCGCGCGCAAAATCTCCGGCAAATGCACCAAGGCTTCATGATGCATATAATCAAGCGACCAAGGCAGGCTCTGCGGATCCGACTGGCCATAGCCGAACCGATCATAGGCCAAGACCGAACAACCGGTCGCAGCCGCCAGATCGCTCGGAAAATCCCGCCACATCGATATCGAGCCCAGCCCCTCATGCAGCAGCACAATCACCGACTGAGCCGTCATTTCCCCCCAAATTCGCGCGGCGATCTGCCGCCCGGCCACCGTGATCGTCAGCTCCCGCACGGGTAGCGCGGTCACGGCAGCGTCCCGGCGCGCAGTTTGAAACGCTGGATTTTACCGGTCGCGGTTTTCGGCAGCGCCTCGACAATCTCGATCCAGCGCGGATATTTCCAGGCACCAATCGCCTGTTTCACATGCTCTTGCAGCGCGCCGATCAAACCCTCGCGCTTGGCATCCTCGGTCAGCACCACGAAGGCGCGCGGCTTGATCAACCCATCCGCATCCTCCGCCCCAATCACCGCCGCCTCCAGCACCGAAGGATGCGCACTCAGCGCCGCCTCAACCTCGAACGGGCTGACCCAAATCCCACTCACTTTGAATAAATCATCGCTCCGCCCGCAATAGGTCAACACGCCGTCAGCATCGCTGGTATATTTATCGCCGGTAACCATCCAGTCGCCAACAAAGGTCGCGCGCGACTTCGCCGTCTGGTTCCAGTAACTCTCCGCCATGCTCGGCCCCTGCACCCATAATTCACCCATCCCAGCGCCTCGAATTTCCGCCCCCGCCTCATCAACCAACCGCAGCTTGTAACCCGGCACCGCCACGCCCGAGGCGCCATACCGCACCTGCCCAGGCCGGTTGGACAGGAAAATATGCAGCATTTCCGTCGATCCAACGCCATCAATAATGTCAACGCCCGTCGCCTCCCGCCAGGCCGTCCCGATATGCGCGGGCAGCGCCTCGCCCGCCGAGGTGCAAATCCGCAACCGATCCGAGCCCGCTTTGTCCGTGAGCCCGCCATGCACGAGGGCCGCGAATAAGGTCGGCACGCCGCAAAATATGCTGGGACGCCGCTCCCCCAGCACCGAAACCACATGCGAAGGTGTGGCGCGCGGGGCCGACAGCACCGCACAGGCCGCAACCGACATCGGAAAACTCATCGCATTGCCCAGACCGTAGGCGAAAAACAATTTCGCCGCCGAAAACACCACATCCTCAGGCGCAATCCCCAGCACCTGCGCACCAAAGGTCTCCGCCGTCGCGCGCAAACTACCATGCCGATGCCGCACCCCTTTCGGCGCGCTGGTCGAGCCGGAGGAATATAAGAAAAACCCGATCTCATCTTCACTCATCGCAACCGGCTCATCGGTCGCATCGGTTGCCGCACTGCACCCAGCAAAATCGCGCTTATTCGCTCCCGCCGCACCACCCACCATAATCACCCGCTCCGAGCCCACCAGCCGTTCCACCATCGGCCCGAATTCTGGGTGCAAGGAGGCCGAAATCACCACCGCCTCGGCCCGGCAATCCTGCAAAATATACGAAACCAAATCCACCGGCAGCATGGTATTGACCGGCACCGGCACCACGCCTGCGCGCATTGCCCCCCAAAACGCCACCGGAAACTCGATGCAATCGAGCATAATCAGCGCAATCCGCGCCTCACGCCTAATCCCCGCCCGACGCAAGCCGTGGGCAAACCCCGCCGCCTCGTCCAATAATTCCCGATAGGTCACCCGCCGCCGATCATCGATAAACGCGATCCGCTCCCCACGCCCCTCGCGCACATGCCGATCCATGAAATAATCCGCGGCATTGTCATTCGACATCGGCCTATCCTCCAAGATGAGACCAATAAAGCACTATAATGCATGAAGTGCCACCGAATCCGTCACAGACCCGCTCAGCGGCGCAAAAATATTCCGGCTAAAACGGCTCCTCGAAGCCCGCTGGCACCGGCACATGAAACGCCTTAATGGTCATCGAAATCAGCCCATAATAGCCCAAAATCCCAACCAATTCCACGGTTCCGCGCGCGCCTAACGCGCTCACCGCCCGCTGATAGACCGGCTCGGACACCGCACGGGTCGCCCATAATTCTTGCGCCAAATCATACACGGCTTGCGCCGCTGCATCGGCCAAAACCACCACCTCGCCGGCTTTGATCGCCGCAATCGCCGCCTCGGGCACCCCGGCGGCCTGCGCAATCGGCGCGTGCACATGCCATTCAAACCCGGCTTGCCAATGCGCCCCGGTTACCAAAATCGCCAATTCCGACAAAAACGGCGGCAATGACGTGCCAAACCGGCAAAACGCACCCAAGGCCTGCGCATGTTCGGCGAGTCCCGCACTTTGCAGCCACACCGCCAACGGGCCTTCGACAATTTTGCGCGGCCCCGCCAAAATCGCCTGATGCACCGCCCGCTGCTCGGCATCCATCGCCTCCGGCGCCAAAGCGGGCATACGCGGTTGCAGCGGGCTCAATGCCGGAAATGCCGCATGCCGGTGAACACCATAGCAATGCCCGCTTTATCCGCAGCTTCAATCACCTCAGCATCGCGAATCGAGCCGCCCGGCTGAATAACTGCGGTCGCCCCCGCTGCAATCGCAGCTTCGAGCCCATCGGCAAACGGGAAAAACGCGTCCGAGGCCACCACCGAACCGGCAATCGCCGCACCACCCTTCAAAGCAGCAATCCGCGAACTATCCACCCGGCTCATCTGGCCCGCGCCAATCCCGGTGGTCGCGCTGGCTTTGGCGTAAATAATCGCATTCGATTTCACATGCTTGGCAACGGTGAAGGCAAATAACAAATCAGCATACTCGGCCTCGCTCGGCGCGCGTTGGGTCACCACCCGCAAATCCCCCCGCCCGATCCGCCCGGTATCGCGGGTTTGCGCCAAAAACCCCCCCGCCACCGAACGGATCATCAAGCCGCGCGTCGCCGGATCGGGCAATCCGCCGGTCAAGAGCAGCCGCAAATTCTTTTTCCGCGCCAAAACCGCAATCGCCTCCGGCTCGGCATCCGGCGCGATAATCACTTCGGAAAAAATCTCCGCCATCAGCGTTGCCGCCTGCGCATCCAAGCGCCGGTTGACCGCAATAATCCCGCCAAACGCACTCACCTGATCGCACGCCAAAGCCTGCCGCCAGGCGCTGGCCAGATCCGCCCCCAGCGCCACGCCGCACGGATTAGCGTGTTTAACAATCACCACAGCCGGATCAGCGAACTCGGCCACGCACTCAAACGCCGCATCGGTATCATTGATATTATTATACGATAATTCCTTACCCTGGATTTGCCGCGCCGAGGCGACCCCAAACCGCGCGCCATGCGCATAAAACGCCGCCTGCTGATGCGGATTCTCGCCATAGCGCAAATCCTGCTTTTTTGCTCCGGCCAGCGCCAAGCGCGCGGGCAATTCCTCGCCCGCCTGCCCGGCAAACCACGCCGCAATCGCCGCATCATAGGCAGCGGTGCGGGCATAGGCGGCCTGCGCCCAAGCCCGACGCTGCGCGCCGGTCGCCCCGCCCGCCGCCAGCGCCTCGATCAGCCCGGCATATTGCGCCGGATCGGTCAGCACCGAGACAAAATCATGATTTTTCGCCGCCGCCCGGATCAGCGCTGGTCCGCCAATATCAATATTCTCGACGCAATCAGCGAAGGCCGCGCCAGCCGCGACCGTTGCCTCGAACGGGTATAAATTAACCACCAACGCATCAATCGGCTTAATCCCGTGGGTGGTCATTTGCGCGCGATGGGTCGGATCATCGCGCCGCGCCAGCAATCCGCCATGAATTTGCGGCACCAGGGTTTTCACCCGACCGTCGAGAATTTCCGGGAAGCCGGTGAAGTCGGCAACCTCAACCACCGCAATTCCCGCCTCGCGCAAAGCGCGGGCCGAGCCGCCGGTGGAGAGTATTTCCACCCCCTGCGCGCTCAAGGCCTGCGCGAGCGGCACCAACCCGGTTTTGTCGGACACCGAAATCAATGCCCGCTTAATGGCCACCCGCTCATCCATTGCCCGCTCTCCTGCTGTCCGCGTAACGCTCAGGGCGTCACCGCGACAGCCGATACCGCATTTGCCGGTGATCCGTGAATGATTTTGGTGCTGATCAGCAAATACACCACGGCCTTGTGATCAGGGTCGACGAAGCGGTAAAGATCAAAATGTTTGACCAGAAACGACGCCGAGATCGAGCCGATCTGCTGGCGTCGCGGCATCCCGGCGGGCAGTTTCACCGGCCCGGTCGCGACACAGGACAGTCCAAACCGCGACGGGTCGGTCGCCACCCCCAAACTGCCCTTGATCCCGCCGGTTTTCGCGAAGCTGGCATAGCAGGCCACATTCGGCAGCTTCGGATCACTGAGCCGCTCAATCACCACCTTATTATTCGCGCCCAACAATCGAAACGAGGTCGAGGCCGCGCCCACACGGGTCTGCGCCCCCGCCGACCCCACGCTGGCAAAAACCGCACCCAGCGCCAAACATCCCATGATCACTCTGTTCATCAAGCCTTCTCCTGTTCGATCAGTCGTTGATACATATCCAGCGTCTGCGCGCAGATCACCCGCTCGGAAAACAGTCGCTCCACCCGTGCCCGGCCAGCCAACCCCAGGCGGGTGCGCAAATCAGCATCACCCATCAACCGCGCGAGGGCCGTAGCCAGCGCCTTGGCATCACGCGCGGGCACCAATAAACCGGTCTCGCCGTCAATCACCGCCTCGCGGCAACCGGTGACATCGCTCGCCACACAAGCAAGCCCGCACGCCATGGCTTCGAGCAAAAATTTCGGCATGCCCTCCCGATAAGACGGCAGACAGCCAATATCACAGCTGGCCAATAAGCCCGCCATATCCGCAACCGGCCCGAGCCACCGCACCGGCGCGGCGGCCTGTAATTCGCGCTCGCTCAGCGATGCCGGATTACCCGGATCGGGCGCGCCCACCCATCAAAACAAAGATTTTACCCCTTGTTTTTGCAGTATTTTGGCGGCCTCAATATAGTCGCGAATGCCCTTATCCTGCAGCATCCGCGCCGCAAGCACTATCCGCGTTACCCCGCGCTGATTGGGCGTCGCGCACCGATTGGGCCTCGGCGCAAACCGATCAATATCGACCCCTGCCCCTTGGATCAGCACGGCCCGCCCGACCGGGATCGCACCGCTGGCCATCATCGCCGCGCGGTCTTCCTCATTCTCAAACACCGCCACCGCACCCCGCGCCCCGATCACCGCGCGGAGCAAAAACCCAACCAGAGGCCGTAACGCCCTTGCCTTCAAACTCTTCGATGAAAACACAAAACCCTGCCCGACCGGCGCATTCACCACCAGCCGCACCCGGGCGCGCCACGCGGCGATACTGCCGAGCAAAATCGGTTTCAGCGCCACGTGATGCACAATATCGGGCCGCAGGGTGCGATAATGGTTAGTGATCGCGCCAAGCAACCGCCATTCGGCAAACGGATTAAGTCGGGCGCGAATGAAGTCAACACCGATCACGGTGAAACCATCATCGCGCAGCGCCGCCGCCGCCGGACTCGCGGTGCGGGTCAGAATACTCACTTGCCAGCCAGCATCGCGCGCCGCCTGCGCCCGAGCGCGAAAATGCGAGGCAAAAAACCAATCCTCGCCGATCAAAAGCACTAAATGACGCTGCGGCTCAGAGGGACGCGTCACGCACGCCCCGCCGCCGCGCCCACTTGCCACCGCCAGGCATCCCGGCACATATCCTCAATGCCAAACCGCGCCCGCCAGCCCAGCATTTCAGCGGCGAGTGCTGGATTAGCATAGCATTCGGCCACATCCCCGGCGCGACGCGGCGCCACCCGATACGGCACTTTCGTGCCATTGATCTGCTCAAACGCCTCGATCATCTCAAACACCGAATGGCCGGTGCCGGTGCCCAAATTGACGGTCAAGGCACCGTCATGCGCCAGCACCCGCGCGATCGCCGCAACATGCGCTTCGGCCAAATCGGTGATGTGAATAAAATCGCGCACCCCCGACCCATCGCGCGTCGGGTAATCATCGCCAAACACCGATAATTCGGCGCGCTGCCCCGCCGCGACCTGGCATAAAAATGGCATCAAATTAGCAGGCACCCCGCTTGGATCCTCGCCGATCAAGCCGGATGGATGCGCGCCCACCGGATTGAAATAGCGCAATATCGCCGCCGAACGCAGCTTCTGCGTGCGCACCAAATCGGTGATCATCCCCTCCATCACCAATTTGGTGCGACCATACACATTGGTCACCCGCAGGGGTGCGGCCTCATCAATCGGGCAATGATCCGGCGCGCCATACACCGTGGCCGATGAGGAAAACACCAGCCGACCAATCCCGGCTTGGCGCATCGCCGCCAGCAGCCGAACCGTGCCGACAATATTGGTATCATAATAAAGCAGCGGATCGGCCTCGCTCTCACCGACGGCTTTTTTGGCGGCAAAATGAATGACTGCATCAATCTCGAACGCTGCCAAGCCCGCCGACAGCGCGGTTTGGTCGCGAATATCCACCTCAATCACCGGCAAAGTCACCCCGGTCAGGCGACGCAGCCGGTCCGGCACATCGCGCGCGGCGTTGGAAAAATCATCGAGCAGCACGACATCATAGCCGCGTTCGAGCAGGGCAACGGCGGTGTGCGAGCCAATAAATCCGGCGCCACCGGTCAGTAAAATCCGAGCCATAATCGCACCCCTGCCCTCATCCAAGCCTTATCAGATTGGCGTTTAACCCACCTTGGTCAACGCCCATTTGACATGTTGGGCGTCATCCTCGGCCCCCGTCAGCACCAGCTGCTCAGCCCGGCGCGGCTCGGCACCGCCAAAATAAATGCTTTCTTCAATGCTCAAAACCGCGCCATCAGCACGAAACCGCCAGCCCTGCCCGCTCGGCAAGCGCAGCAACGCACTCCCGCTATCTTGTTGCAAACTCACCGTGACGCTGGGATGCAAATGAAAGCGCAGCGTGTAAGGCTGACCCTGATCCGCCTCAATCGCGTCCTCGCCGCGCAAATCATCGCCGCTTTCGGCCAAATAAAGCCGCCGCCGATGCACCGCCCCAAACGGCACCCGCCAGCCATCATGGCTCAATTCCAACCAATGGGCCCCATTCGCCTCATGGCGCTGCGCCTCAACGTGGTTTGGTCGCCGACCCAAGCCGGTCGGGGTCAGCTCGGAGGAGGCGATATCGGCAATCACCAAGGTTGAATGCGCCGCCGTGGTGCGTAACACGTCGCGCCACTCCCCCGCCGCCGCCGGGGCTGAGCCGCAATTCACCACCACCCGATCCCGACCCACCGAAAACTCGAAGGACAAAGTGCCCGCATGCGCCAACCGATCAGCGCCCGGCGGCGCCGGCACGCCCGCATCGACAATCACCACGCTTTTCCCCGCGACCATGCGCTGAAATCCGCTCACCGGCAAAGTATGCGAACTGCGCCCGGTGCGGCCCGCTTGGCTCAACACCAAATCAATCAGCGTCGCCCAATCTTCGCGCGCGCCATTGAACAAAGCCAGCCCGCCATCGCCATGACGCAAGGCGCGTAACGCCCCCGCCATCCGCTCAATCGCGCCGGGCAATGACGCCGGCACCTCGGCCCGACCAATTTGCAATAGCGAGCGAATTTCAGTCAAATCCTGCAACGCTTGTAATTGTGCCGCCGGGCTGCGCTCGATATGGCCGCCATCGGCTAATACCTGCCGCTCGATTTCCGGCGGCAAAAACCGCAGTGCGCGCGGCAAAAACACCGCGTGATCCGGCATCGCGACCGATGCCGCGATCAAGCCTTTCAGCGCGGTCAATGCCGAACCATCGCGCGCCTCGGGGGGGATGGCGGCGGAGAGCAAACGCGCATCCGTCACCAGCCGCGCCATCATCGATTGGCGAAACACGTCATCGGCGGAGGCTGCAAAAAAATCGTAATGGCCCAGCCACGAAGCAAGCCGAGCCCCCACCACCGCGGGCTTATTGGCCCGGTCAGGCAAAGCACCACACTCAATCCAACTGCTGATCAAGGCACGCGCCCGTCCACGCGCCGCATCGGTCCCCAAGGCCCGCAAATCACGGAGCCAGGTAAAACCATGCACATGATCAAGCAGGGCGGCGCTCGCATGGATTTCGGTAAAGCTACCCGGCACCAACCGCCGCGCGGCACCGAGATAATCGATATCACCCTTGAGCAGCCGCGCCCCGCGTCCCGGATCACCCGGCCATGGATCGCGAATCGATAAAGAAGGCGCATCCGGGATCGCC
>JAJZEG010000275.1 GCA_021828605.1 Pseudomonadota bacterium
ATGGATGACGGCGCCGGTTTCCTGCGCGCGTTTGGCAATCAGGCAGGCATCGAACCCTTCGGGCGCACCATGGACGGTCATCAGCCCCATGGCTCAGCGCCCGATTTTGGCTTGGGCGAGTTCGGGGGCTTCGCTCTGGATTTGGCGCAGCAACGGGCCATCGGCGTGAGGGGGGATCGGCATGCGGCCAATCAGCCAATCGGCCAGTTCGACATCCGCATATTCCATCAGCGCCTCGAACGCATCGAGGGCGGCATGGTCCATGTGATCCACGTGGCGATGGGCGAAGCCGCCGATCATCAGGTCGTTTTCATAGGTGCCGCGATGGGTCGCGCGGTACAACACGCGCTTGCGCCGTTGGAGCAAAGCCGGGTCGGTTTGATTGGGTGAGGATGGCAAAGCGGTCATGATGGGTTGCGATATAGAGTGCCGAGGCGGCACTGTCAGCCCGTGACTGATGCGATTATCGATTCGCTGCGCGCGAAGCTGACCAGCCTGCCCGGTATTGGCCCCCGGCTGGCGGGGCTGATCGCGCGCGCGGTGGGGGGCGACACGGTGTTTGATTTACTGTGTCACTTGCCGGAAAATTATATTGATCGGCGCGGGCGGACCACGCTGGCTGCTGCGGCATCGGGCGAAGCGGGGGCCGGGCAGTTGGGTGTGGTGCTGGTCGAGGTGGTGGCGCATGAGGCGCCCGAGCGGCGCGGGCAGCCGCATCGGGTGGTGATCCGCGATGCCAGCGGCTTTGGCGAGGTGGTGCTGTTTCACCCGGCCCGGCTGGTGCAGTTTCCGATTGGAGCGGCAGTGTTGATTTCCGGTAAAATCGAGCGGTTTGGGCCGCGCGCCTCGATCCGGCATCCGGATTATGTGCTGCCCGCTGCGCAGGCGGCATTATTGCCCGCGATTGAGCCGGTTTGGCGGCTGACCGCAGGGTTAAGCCAACGGGTCATGGCGCGCGCGATGAAGGGGGCGCTGGCGCTGCTGCCCGAACTGCCGGAATGGGGGCGCGCCTCGATTGTCGCGGATCGGGGTTGGCCGGGTTTTGCGGCGGCCTTGCGCGCGGTGCAGCAGCCGGATGAAATCCCCGATGAGCAGCCGATGCTGCGGCTGGCCTATGATGAACTCTTGGCGCGGCAGGTGGCGTTCGGGGTGATCCGGCGGCGGGGCCGCAAGCGGGCGGGCCGGGCGTTTGTGGCGGCGGGCACGTTGCGCGCGCAGGCGCTGAGCCGGTTTGGCCATTCGCTCACGCCTGCGCAGGCGGTGGTGCTGGCGGAGATTGACGCGGATCTGGCGGCGCCGCATCGGATGGTGCGTTTGGTGCAGGGCGATGTTGGGTCGGGTAAAACCTTGGTCGCAGCACTTGCGATGTTGCAGGTGGTTGAGGCGGGGGCGCAGGCGGCTTTGTTAGCGCCGACCGATTTATTGGCGCGGCAACATTATGCCAGCCTGAGCCGACTATGTCCGGTGCCGGTGGTGCTGTTGACCGGCTCGCTGAAGGCGCAGGAGCGGCGGGTGGCGTTGGCCGCGATCGCGGATGGCTCGGTACCGATCGTTGTTGGCACCCACGCGATTTTTCAGAAATCGGTGCAGTTTCATGATTTGGGGCTGGCGGTGGTTGATGAGCAGCATCGGTTCGGGGTGGATCAGCGCATGGCGCTGGGCGCCAAGGGCGCGGCGACCGATATGTTAGTGATGACCGCGACGCCGATTCCGCGCACCTTATTGTTATCGCATTGGGGGGAAATGACGGTGTCGCGGATCACCGCCAAGCCCGCCGGACGGGTGCCGATTAAGACAAGTTTGCACCGGGTTGATCAGATGCCAGCGATTACCGAGGCGGTGGCGCGGATGATTGCGCAAGGCGGGCGGGTTTATTGGGTTTGTCCGTTAGTGGCCGAGAGTGAAATGCTCGATATCGCGGCGGCGGAAATGCGGTTCGCGGATTTGGCGCAGCGATTTGGCGAGCGGGTCGGGCTGGTGCATGGGCGGCAGAAAATTGAGGAGCGTGCAGCAACTTTGGCGGATTTCGCAGAAGGGCGGTTGGATATTTTGGTGGCGACCACGGTGATTGAGGTGGGGGTTGATGTGGCGGCGGCGACGGTGATGGTGATTGAGCATGCGGAGCGGTTTGGGTTAGCGCAATTGCATCAGCTGCGCGGGCGGGTCGGGCGCGGGCGTGCGGTGAGCTATTGTTTGTTGCTGCATGATAACGCGCCGGGTGAGACCGCGCGTAAGCGGTTGGCGATTTTGCGTCAAAGCGATGATGGGTTTGCGATTGCCGATGAGGATTTCGCGATCAGGGGTGGTGGTGATGTGTTGGGCGCCAGGCAATCGGGGTTTCCGGGCTATCGGCTGGCGGACCCGGCGCGCGATGGCGATTTGATCGCGATGGCGCATCAGGATGCGACCATGCTGCTGGACGCGGATCCGGTCTTTGCCAGCCCGCGCGGGCAAGCGGTTCGGGTTTTGTTGCGCTTGTTTGATCATGGGCGGGCTTTGCGCGCTTTGGTGGCGGGATGAGCCGCGCCTATCCGGCGGCGCCGCTGGTGGGCATTGGCGTGGTGGTGCTGCGCGGTGAGGCGGTATTGCTGATCCGTCGGGGTCGCCCGCCCGGATTGGGGCAATGGAGCTTGCCGGGGGGTGGGCAGCATCTGGGCGAGACGGCGGAGGCGGCGGCGCGGCGGGAATTGGCCGAGGAGACCGGCTTGAGCGTGGGGCCGATGGTGCTGGCCGGATATGCGGATCAGATCCATCACGACGCGGAGGGGCGGGTGCAGTTTCATTACACGGTGCTGGATTTTGCCGCTTATTACCAAGGCGGTGTTGCGCGCTGTGGGGATGATGCGGTGGAGAGTGCCTGGGTTACCGGCGCAGAATTCGAAAATTATCAGATTTCTCAATCGGTTCGCCGCATGGTGGCGCAGGCGCGGGCGGCTTTGCGCGCCATTCATGAATGATTGATATGACACTTATGTTGCAGCGCACCATGATGCTTTGAAAGCGGATGCCCATTTGCAGGTCAGACCGAGGCGATGTGAAGGCGACCCGATTGTTTGGCCGCTCATTGCCTGGATCAGACAGGAGTTTTCGATGAACAAGATTTTTGGTGCGGCGGTTGTTGCGGTGGTTCTGGGTGCGGGTGCGGTGGCGCAGGCCGGTCAGGGGATTCCCAATTTGCCCGCGCAGCCGATTATGGCGCAGAGCCATGCCGGGGTGATCGGGCAGAGTGAGCCGGTATTTACCGGTGCTCGCCTGCCAGTGGTGTCGCTGCGGGTGGCGAGCCGGGCGGTGGGGCAGGATTATCCGCAATTTGCGCCGGTTCGCGCGAACCCAGTGAATGGGCCCCGCGTTGACTATGCTGATAATATTGGCGCGGTTCAGCCGCGCGGCTGATTAACCGATCTTTCCGATAAAAAGCCGCTCACCTTCGGGTGCGCGGCTTTTTTGGTTTGCGTGAGGGCGGATCGCGCGGCATAACACGATATGCTGTTGATGTTTTACCATTTTGTGGTTGACCATGTGCTGGTGCTGATCGCACTCGCTGCTGGGGTTTTTATCGGCGCGTCGGCGCTGGGATATTTGAGTGCGCGCAAGCGCGTGGGTGAGTATCAGTTGGCGCCGGTGCAAGGGGCGGTGCTGGGGCTGACCGGCTTGTTATTGGGGTTCAGTATTTCATTGGCGCTGAGCCGGTATGACCATCGGCGGGTGTTGGTGGTGAGGGAGGCCAATGCGATTGGCACCACCTGGTTGCGCACCGATTTATTGCCCGCCCCGCTGGGTTCTGAGGCGCGACCGCTATTGGAGCGGTATGTTGGGGCGCGGCTGGCGTTTTTCCGGGCGGGCGATCATGAGCGCGCGATTGCAAAAGCCGAGGCGCAGGCGGCAGGGTTGCAAACCACGCTATGGGCGATTGCGACCAAGGCGGCGGTGGTTGCGCCGAATAGTATTACCGCGCGATTCATTCAGGCGCTGAACGGAATGATTGATGTGGAGGCAGAGCGCGACGCGGCGCGGCGTGATCGGCTGCCTTGGGTGATGTGGGGCGGCTTGTTTTTGGTGACCATGGTGGCGAGTTTTTTCACCGGGGCGGCGTTAGCCGGGCAGCGTTGGGTGGTGTTGCTGGTATTGCCGCTGACTTTTGCCTTGTTGCTGGGGCTGATTGGTGAATTCGATACGCCGCGCAACGGGCTGGTGCAGATCAGCCAACATAGTTTGGAGCGGTTGCAGGCGAGTTTTGCACCCCATCCGTGAGAGACGCGCTGTGAGGGTCGCGCGCTTGGGCGGCGCGCTGATCATGGCGGCGCTGCTCGGGGCCAGCGCGCCAGCCTCTAAGCCGGTGGTGCGGATCGCGGCGTTTGGGGGGTTTGATAGTTTCAATCCGTTCATACTGCGCGGCACCGCACCGCGCGGGATTTATCGTCTGTGGATGCCCTTGATGCGGGCCTCGGCGTTTCGCCCAGGGGTGCTGCATCCGGCGGTGGCGCTCGGGATGCAGGTGCGCGCTGATCCGCGCCGGGTGATTTTCACGCTTAACCCCCAAGCGCGGTTCAGTGACGGCCGGCGGGTGACGCCTGCCGATGTGATTTGGACGTTCGATACGCTGCGCGCGCAGGGTCAGCCGTTTTTCCGCTCGTATTATCAGGGGATTGAAGCGATCAAGGCGGTGGGGCCGGAGCGAGTGGTGTTTACGCTCCGCGCCGATGCGGGGCGGGCTTTGCCCACAGAGATCGCCGAGGAGCCGATTTTGCCGGCGCGGTTCTGGCGCAACCGGCGCTTTGATGCGCTGCTGCGCACGGCGCCGCCCGGGTCGGGACCGTATCGGATTGCCGCATTTCGGATCGGGGCGTCGGTGACCTATGCGCGGGTGGCGCATTGGTGGGGGCGGGGTTCGGCGCCGCGCCAGGATCAGATTGCGCGGGTGCGCTATGTGTATTTTCGTGATCGTTCGGTGGCGCGTCAGGCGTTTCGGGCGGGGGCGTTGGATGTTTGGGTGCTGCATAAGCCTGCGCATGCGCGCGCGTTGCGCCGTGCGGCGGTGCGGATTGTCGCGTTGCCGATCCGCGAACCGGCGGGGATGCATGGGCTCGTATTCAATCTGCGCAGGCAAGCTTTGCGCTCGGTCGCGCTGCGGCATGGGCTGGCGGAGATGTTTGATTTTCCCTGGATCAATCGGGTGTTGTTGGACGGCGCGGTGCAACGGGATGCGAGTTTTTTCGCGGGCTCCGACCTGGCGGCGCCACGCGCGCCGGATGTTAGCGCCGGAGCGAGCGGGTTTGACGACGCGGCGATGCGGGATGCTGCCACTCTGTTAGAGCAGGCCGGATATCGGCTGGATCGCGGGGCGATGGTCAATCGGCGCGGGGTCGCACTGCGGCTGAGCGTGATTGTGCAGAACGCGGCATTGGTGCCCTCGTTAGGCGCGTATCAGAAAATGTTAGCGCGCATCGGGGTTGCGCTCCGCATCGATATGCTGGATCCGGCAGCTTATCAGGCGCGGTTGCAGGCGCGGGATTATGATTTGGCCTATGCGGTGTTTCCGCAATCGCGGCATCCGGGGGCGGCGGAGGCGGATTATTTTGGCTGCAAGGCGGCGGCGCAAGCGGGGAGTGATAATCTGGCCGGGCTGTGTGATGCGCGGATTGATCGGTTGATTGGCGCGTTGCGCGCAGCACCGGACGCGGCTGGGCGGCTGAAGGCGGCGCATCGGCTGGACCGGGCGTTGTTAGCGCAATGGATTATTGTGCCGGGTTGGTATCAGGACCGGGTGATGGTGGCGTATCGGGCGCCGCTGGTGCCGCCCAAGCGTGCGCCGTTGCAGGGGTTTGATATTGGCACCTGGTACACAAGCATTGGGCGCACCCGATGATGCGCTATGTGATCATCCGGCTCGGGTTGATGGTGCCGACTTTGTTGCTGGTGTTAGGGCTGACGGTCGCGATTTTGCATGCGGCGCCGGGCGGGCCGGTGGATGCGGCGATTGCGCGCGCGAGTGCGGCGGCGCTCGAGCATGGTCAGGCCTTATCGGTGAGCGATATCGCGGCGCTGCAGCGCCATGATCAGGGTCGTTGGGGCGTTGCCTGGTTTGCCCATGCGATGCTGCGCTATGGCTTGTTTCATTTGGGTCATTCGGCGGTGACCGGGCAAGCTGTTGCCGGGTTGATTGCTCGGCGTTTGCCGGTCTCGATTGGGTTGGGGGTGGGTTCGACCCTGTTGGTTTATGGGTTGGCGCTGCCGTTGGGGATTGCGCAGGCGATGCGTGCAGGCTCGCGCTTTGATCGGGGGGCGAGCGTGCTGATGGTGGCGGGTGCGGCGCTGCCGGGATTTTTGGTGGCGGTGTTGCTGGTGGTGATGTTTGGCGCGGGCGGGGTGCTGCCGCTATTTCCGCTGCGCGGTTTGCTCTCGGCGGGGATGGCGCAAGCGCCGTGGGGGCTGCGGGTGCTGAATGGGCTGTGGCATTTGATATTGCCGATGTTAGCGGTGGGCATTGGCGGGATTGCCGGGTTGGCGTTGCTCGTGCGCCATGCGACCCTGGAGGAGTTGGGCAAGACCTATATTATCGCGATGCGCGCGCGCGGCGCGCGTGAGCGGCGCATTGCCTGGCGCTATGCCGGGCGGCGGGCGATGCTGTTAGTGGTGGCGGGGTTGCCGCAGATATTCGTGGCGATGTTGTTTAGCTCGGCCTTGCTGGTCGAGATTGTATTTTCGCTGCCAGGGCTTGGCTTGTTGGGATATCAGGCGGCGTTGGATCGGGACGTGCCGGTGTTGTTAGGGAGTTTGTATATCTATACGCTGATCGGGTTGCTCGCGCATTTGGTTGGGGATTTGGCCATAAGGGCGATTGATCCGCGCATCGATTTCAGCCGGTTGCGCTGAGCAGGGCGGCGAGGCCAGCGGTGACGGCTTTTTTCATCACTGTGGGGAGTGGGCTGTCGGGTGCTGCGGCGGTGAGTGTGTTGGGTAAATGCGGCACCAAAGCGGCGCGCACCGTGAGGCGGAGTTCAAAATGGGTGAAAACATGGGTGATAATCCCGGCATCGCGCCAGGCCGCGCTGGCGGGCGGTTCGGTTTCGGGCGGTGCCTGTTCGCACCAGAGGCTGCCGGGTAATTCGAACATGCCGCCGAGCAGGCCGCTGGGCGGGCGGCGGCGCAGGCCGATTTGACCTTGCGGGTTGCGGAGCAAAAAAACGGTACCGAAGCGGACCGGGCGCGCGGTTTTTTTGGGTTTGCGTGGCAGGTCGGCGATGCCGTTTTGATGTGCTGCGCAATCGCGCTGCCAGGGGCAGATCAGGCAGGACGGGTTGCGCGGGGTGCAGAGCATGGCGCCGAGATCGAACAGGCCTTGCGCAAAATCACCCGGATAAGCGCGGGCGGATTTTTGGGCGCCGAGTTGGGCGGCGGCGGCGGCGATGGCGGGTTTGGCGGCGGGGAGCGGGGTTTCGATGGCGAACAAGCGGGCGGTGACGCGCTCGACATTGCCATCAATCGGCACCACCGGCAGCGAAAACGCGATGGCGCCGATGGCGGCGGCGGTATAGGCGCCGATGCCGGGCAGGCTGCGCAGACCATCGAGCGTGGTGGGGAAGCCGCCGCGCGCGCCGAGGACGCGGGCACAGGCGATCAGGTTGCGGGCGCGGGCGTAATAGCCCAAGCCGGCCCAGAGATTGAGCACCTGGTCATCGGGGGCGGCGGCGAGATCGGCGATGGTGGGAAAATGCTCGAGGAAACGCTGGAAATAGGGTATGACGGTGACGACCGTGGTTTGTTGGAGCATGATTTCGCTGAGCCAGACCCGGTAGGGATCGGCGGTATGGCCGGGGGCGGCACGCCAAGGCAGATCGCGCCGGTGCGATCGATACCAGCGGAGCAAAGTGAGCGATGACGGGGTTGCGGTCACGGGGTCAGGATGTGGCGGGAAAATCGGCCCCTGTCGAGGGTGCGCGGCAATACGGCGCGCGGGGAATTGGCGCGTTATTGGCGCCGGTGGTGCGCCCGGTTTTGCGCGCGCGCGGCCCGGCCTTGGCCTCGGTGTTGGAGGATTGGGAGGCGTTGGTGGGTCCGGCGCTGGCGGCGCGTTGCCAGCCGGTGAAGCTGGGTGCAGGGAGTTTGACCCTGGCCTGTGCCGGGCCCGATGCGTTGGAATTGCAGCATCGGGCACCGGCGCTGATTGAGCGGATCAATCAGGGGTTGGGGGGTGCGCCGGTGGTGCGGTTGAAATTTGTCGCCTCGGCGATCAGTGCGGCGCCGCAGCGGGTGGCTTTGCGCGCGGAGCCGCCGCCGCCGCCGCTGGATGGCTCATTGGACGCGGCTTTGGCGCGGCTGCGTTGGCACGTGACGCAGGCGAGTGACAAAAGGCGGGCGGGTGACAAAAGGCGGGCTGGCTGAAGCATGTTGTGCGGTGACGGCGGTGGCAAGCTGACGGCGCACCGCGTCCGCTAAGGATTGCAAGCGCGCTATGTCAGGGTTTGGGTGATCGATGCAGTCCATCAAAGCGGTATAATTTTGCCCAAGCTCGCTGTGGGTAAGGCGGTTTTCAACGAGGTACGGCAGGATCGAGAGCGGGCCGTACCGTTGTAAATAGGAGCGCAACGAAATATCGCGTGGCGCGAACGCCATGACCCGCAGCCAGCGTGCATGCAGGGCGAAGGCGCCGAGCAAGGTGCGCGGTGGGCCTTTGATCGGCCTTGGTCGTGGCGCGTTGAGCCACGCGCACAAAGCGGTTTCGGCCAAAGGCGGTGCGATGATGCCGCCATGGGCGAGCGGCACGCCAAGGATGCGCAGTACTTCCAGCATATCCGTTGTTTCGACACCAGCGACGCCGACATGGATCGACAGAATAGTGCTCATGGAGAGCAAATCCGCGAGGAGCATGATGTCGTTGGGTTCGGCGCAGATATCCGCCAGGAATGATTTGTCGATATTGACGAAATTAATCGGCAGGCGCTGCACGCGGCGGCTGTTGGAAAACTCGATGCCAAGATTATTGAGCGCGATTTTGGCGCCGGTGGCGCGCAGGGCGCTGAGATGATGGCGCGCGGCCTGTAAATCCTGGAAAATATGGCCGTCGGTGATTTCAACGATGATGCGGCTCGGCTGGATGTTGGATTCGGTGATCAGTGTCGCGAATTGGGGGGTAACCGAGCCCTTGATAATCACCTCCGCATCGAGATTGACGGCGAGGTTGAGCTTCTGACCAGCCCGATCCAGGCGACGCAGGCAGGCCAGCCCCGCGCGTAAGCCGGCCTCAAACAGGGTCAGTCGGTCCGCAGGGGGTAAGCCGTCAAGAAAATTGTGGGCGTCCAGGAGCTTTTTGCCATCGCGTAGCCGGGGTTGGGTGATGATGGCGATTGGGGCGTTGTTATGCGTGGTGATCACTGGCTCAAATAGAAACGCGATTTGGTTGGTCGCGATCAGGCGGCTGTGATGGGACTGGGCGGTGTCAGGCCCGTTAAGTCCGGAATAGAGCGACCAGAATTTTTTGCGGGTGGCTTTGGTGTATTTGGCGCTGTACAAAGCGATGTCCGCATGGCGGACCAGCGTATCGGCTTCTGATGGATCGGCGGGATGCAGCGTCAGGCCGAGGCTGGCGGTCATGGTGATGGTTTCGCCGGTTTCCAGCGTGATCGGCGCGATAATTGCGCTGTGCAGCCGTTTGCAAAATTGCTCGATGGCGGTGCTGTCCGGGAGGTCATGGATGATTAAGGCGAATTCGTCTCCGCCGAGGCGCGCGATGAAATCGCGATCACGCAAAATGTGGCGCAAGCGTTTGGCGAGGTAGCGCAGCACATGATCGCCTGCGGCATGGCCGAACCGGTCGTTAATCGGCTTAAAGCCATCAAGATCGAGCATGCCAATGCCGATGGTGTTGCCGGTGGATTGTATTGTCCGGATCGCAGCGGGGAGGGCTTCTTCGAAGGCGCGGCGATTGGGCAGAAGGGTCAGCGCGTCGTGCCGGGCGATATGGCTTTGGGTTTCGCGTTCGGCGCGCAACGCGGCTTTGACCTCGAGATCATCGAGCGTGCGCCCGATGGTGCGGGCGAGCTGTTCGGCCAGCCGTTGCGTTTCCAGATCCATGACCGCAATGTCGCTGGAGACCACGAATAAAATTGCGTGAAGCCGCGCACCCTTGCGGATTGGCACAGCGGCGGCGGACTGCCAACCGCCGCGCGCGGCGATGGAGCGCCATTTGCGGAGTTTAAGCAGGGAGGCATAGCCGTTGGCGGTTTGGATGGTGCCCGATTTCCAGGCCCGAACGCCAAGCAATTGTTGGTCGCTGTTATCAGAGACCGATTGGCGCAGGCGGCGCACCCCTTCGGCATCCAGCCCGGCGGCGATGCGATAGGCGAACATGCCGCGTTCATCGACGCTGCCGATGGCAACGGCGGTGAATAAGCCAGTTTCAGTGAGGCGTTGGCAGATCATCCGCAAGGCGCCATCGGCACTGTCCGCGTCAAGCAGGGTTTCTGAGCCGATCAGCAGGGTATCGAGCAAGCGTTTTGAGCGTTGCAACGCGTGATGGCGAATCCGATTTTCAATCGCGGTGCCGATGATGACGCCGAACTCGGACAGTTCGCAGACCGACCAGTGTTCCTTAAAAAAGCCAGGCGCGCTGCTATACATCATTAAGAGGCGGTGCGGGCCGTCCTGGCCGGATAAAGGCAGGCTCACGCATGAGCGTAACCCGTATTTTTCGAGGTCCTGGTGCCAGGGTCGGAGGGATAGATCCTGCTGCACGTCGTGTGAAAAAGCGGGCTCCCTATTGTACCAGGCTCGGCCTGCGGGCGATTGCAGTTTGGCGGCGCGTCGTAAGTCGATCATGCGGGCTGGTTCCTGTAGTACCGGCATGTTCGGCGCGTACATCGCCTCGGGGATCAATAATTCATCATCATTCGGGCGCCCGATCCAGGCGCCGCTTACGCCGGGCAGGGTGCAGAGCATTTTGACCAAATTATTCATGAACGCCAACGGATCCGACGCCGTGGCCAGAAATTGATCGAACCCGCCTAACGCGCGCCAAGGCGGGCCTTGCGCCTGCGCCTGCGCTTGGGCGCTGGGCGGCGGGTCGTGGCTTGGTCGATCCGACATGGTGAGGCGTGGTATCATGGCGCTCCTTTCATTCATTAGGTTTAGCGGGAAAAGATTGATAAATGATTTACGGGGCTAGTGTCGGCGGACGACAGATCGGGGAGAAATTGAAACGTGAGCGAAATGGAATTGGCGATTGAGGCTTCGGTGGATTATCTGGGGTCGGCTGAGGGGTTGGCTGTGCTGGAGGCCAGTCCCTATTGGCCGAAATGGGATCAGCCCTGGTGGCATATGCTGCTGCTGCATGAGATGGGCGAGACCGCGCGCATCCCGGCGGTGGCGATCCAGGCGCTGATCGACTCGCTCAATCGCACGCCGATCAAAATATTCCCGATTAATCCCGGTGAGATGCCGGACGATGCCGATCCGTGGCGCGATACCGCCTGTCATTGTCAGCTTGGCAATGTCTATCGGGTGCTGGATGGGTGGGGGGTGGATGTCGAGGCGGCGCTGCCTTGGGTGGACCAGTGGTTTCTGCGCTATCAAATGGCAGATGGCGGGCTGAATTGCGATGAAGCGGCCTATCGGGTTGCGGATGAATGTCCGAGCTCGATGGTGGGGACGATTGCAGCGTTTGAGGCGCTAACGGCGCGTCATCGTTCGCCCTGGAGCGCGGATGAGCGCACGTTTTTGCAAAAGGCGGCGCAGTTTATGATCGAACGGCGGCTGGTGCTGGGCTCAGCCAGTCGGCATAATGCGGCGGAGCGCATTGCCGCGCAGAATTGGACATCGCTGTGTTTTCCACGATTTTATCAGTATGACGTGCTGCGCGGTCTGAGCGCGCTGGCGGTTTGGGCGGAGCGTTCGGGCGAGCCGATCCCGCGCGCGGTGGTCGAGCCGATCCTTGCCGATCTGGATCGCCGTTTTGCCGATGGCGACGTGCGGCCTGAGCGGTTGAGTTGCGTGGGTCATGGCACGATCAGCCGCCGCGCCGATGGCAGTTGGGATCATACAATGCGCCCGCCCAGCTCGTTTGCGTTGCTGGATTTGGTACGCAATCAGAACGATGTATCCCCCTATCTCAGCCAGGAGTTTGCGGCGACGAAGGCGCGGCTAATGCGCCTCTGACCAGTTCAGGCCGATCCCGGCTTCAACCACCAGAGGCACGGAGAGAATAGCTGCTGATTGCATCACCGATTTTGCCAAACTCGCGAGCGCGTTTGCCTGATCCTGCGGAGCTTCGAACACCAGCTCATCATGCACTTGCAGCAAGAGGCGGGCATTGAGGCCTGAGTGCTGCAAGGCGGCGGGCAGGCGGATCATCGCGCGCTTGATGATGTCGGCGGCACCGCCTTGTAACGGCGCGTTAATCGCCTGGCGTTCGGCATAGGCGCGGCGGGCGGGGTTTTTGTCGGTGATGCCAGGCACGTAGCAGCGCCGTCCGAACGGGGTTTGCACATAACCATTGATCCGGGCGAATTCGATGGTTTGCGTCATATACTGACGAATTTCGGGATAGCGGGCGAAATAGGCATCGATATAGCGTTTGGCCTCATTGTTTTCGATGCTGAGTTGGCGGGCGAGGCCGAAGGCAGAGATGCCGTAAATGATGCCGAAATTAATCGCTTTCGCGCGCCTGCGGGTGGCGCTATCCATTTGCTCCATCGGCACGCCGAACACTTCCGAGGCGGTGCGCGCATGGATATCCTCGCCGATGGCAAAGCTTTGTTTGAGAGCCGCGATGTTAGCGGTATGGGCAAGCAGGCGCAATTCGATTTGCGAATAATCGGCGGAAATCAAGGCAAAGCCGGGTGCGGCGATGAAGGTGCGGCGAATCCGGGCACCGGCTTCGGTGCGGATCGGGATATTTTGTAAATTGGGATCGTTCGAGGACAGCCGTCCGGTCGCGGCGATGGCCTGGGCATAGCTGGTATGGACCCGACCGGTCGCCGGGTCGATCTCGTTCACTAACGCATCGGCATAGGTTGATTTGAGTTTTTGCAGCTGGCGCCAATCGAGAATCCGCGCAGGTAACGCATGACCGGCTTCGGCGAGCGTCTCCAGCACGCTCGCATCGGTGCCCCAGGCGCCGGTTTTGGTGCGCTTGCCGCCGGGAAGCCGCATTTCATCGAACAGGATTTCGCCGAGCTGTTTCGGGCTGCCGAGATTAAAAGCATGGCCAACGAGCTGTTCAATCTCGCGCTGGATTTGATCCATACGGGTGGCGAACTCGGCGGACATATCGACGAGGTCGCGGCGATCAACGCTGATGCCAGCACGCTCCATGGCGATCAGCACCGGCACTAACGGGCGTTCGAGTTGCTCATAGAGGGCGAGCGACTGGTTGCTGCGCAGCGTGGGGCGGAGCGAATGCCAAAGGCGGAGCGTGACGTCGGCATCCTCGGCGGCGTAGGCGGTCGCGCGGTCAAGCGGGATTTCGGCGAAGGACACGCGCGCACGACCGGTGCCGGTGACCTCATCGAAACTGATCGGCTTATGGTTGAGATGCAGGACCGATAATTCATCCATGCCATGGCCGTGCGCGCCCGCACTTTGGGCGTACGATATTAACATCGTGTCATCGAAACTCACGACATCCGGCAAGCCTGCGGCGGCCAGCACATGAATATCGAATTTGGCGTTGTGAAAGATTTTGAGAATGGCCGGATCGGTGAGGAGGGGTGCGAGTTTTTCATAGACGAGCGCGCGCGGCAGCTGGTCGCCCGCGACATGGCCGAGCGGCAGATACCCAGCCTGGCCAAAGCGCGTGGCGAAGGACAGGCCGATCAGGCGGGTATGGCGCGCATCGAGATCGGTGGTTTCGGTATCGATGGCAAAATGGCCAGTGGCTTGGATATCCGCAATCCAGCGATCCAGCGCTTCGGCTGTGGCAATAGTCTCATACGGGCCGAACAAAATGTTATCAGAACGGGTGGCAGCGTTTGTGGCTTGGGCGGAGAGAAAACTCGGTTGCGTGGGCGCGCTGGCGGTGAGGCCGGGTGTCGCGCCGAGCCGGTTCAGGATTGATTTGAAACCCTGTGCATCGAGAAATTGCGTGAGAATTGCTTGATCGGTCAGGCCGGTGGTCAACGCGTCGATGGGGAGCGGTAAGGGAACATCGCGGCGCAGTTCGACCAGAGCCCGCGAACGGCGGGCGGCCTCGGCGTGCTCGATAAGCGCATCGCGGCGTTTGGATGGTTTCATCGAACCGTTAGCAGCGGCGGCGAGAATGTTATCAAGCGTGCCAAACTCATTGATCAGTTGGGCAGCCCCTTTCGGCCCGATGCCGGGCACGCCAGGGACGTTATCGACGCTGTCGCCCATCAGGGCCTGCGCATCGATCATCTGCGCCGGGGTGACGCCGAATTTGGCGAATACGTCGGCGGGGCCGATCGGGGTGGATTTGATCGGGTCGAGCATCGCGATCCGCTCATCGAGGAGCTGCATCAAATCCTTATCGGAGGAGACGATGGTAACGGCGCCACCGGTGGCGTGCATGGCGGCGGCGTAGCTCGCGATCAGATCATCGGCCTCGAAGCCTTCCAGCTCGATGGCGGGCACGCCGAAGGCGGCGGTGGCGTCGCGGATCAGGGCGAATTGCGGGATGAGTTCGGGCGGCGGGTCGGGGCGGTGGGCTTTGTAGTTCGGGTCGATGTCATTGCGAAAAGTGGTGCGCCCGGCATCAAAAATAACCGCGAGATGGCTGTCGGTATGGTCTTTGAGCAGCCGGGCGAGCATCGCGCAGAACCCATAGACGGCATTGACCGGGGTGCCGTCGGCCCGGGTCATCGGCGGCAAAGCGTGAAAGGCGCGAAAAATAAACCCCGACCCGTCGATCAGGACCAAACGATGGTCGCTCAAGCGGTGGGCTCCGCGAGCTGGTAGCGCCGCGAACAATAGGGGCAGTCGGTGTGCGCGGCGTTGATGCGCAAATAGACGCGCGGATGGCCGAGCGGGCCATCGCCGCCGTCGCAAGGCGGGCTGCGGGTGGTGACGGTGATGATTTCAATCGGCTGGCTGCCTTGGCCGGGATGGCCAGGCGCGTCGGGAGTTAAAGACGGGTTCACGAATACCTCACTGGGGGATCTAGCGCGACTATGATATGGCGGACAGCGATGATCGACCAGAGGCTGCGCAGGATTTTGCTCTTTTTTGGCTTATGGGCGCTGACCTCCTGCGCCGCGCGTTTTTCGGTGCCGCACGCGAAGCCGGGTTTTCCGATTGTAACGGATGGTACTTTTTCGCTCCCCTCGGGCGTGCGTCTGCCGTATCGGGATTGGAAACCGGCAGGCACGCCGCGCGCGGTGGTGCTGGCGCTGCACGGGTTTGATGACAGCCGCAATGCCTGGGTGACGCTCGGCCCGGTGCTGGCGCGGCACGGGATTTTGCTCATCGCCCCCGATCAGCGCGGTTTCGGCGCGGCACCTGATCGCGGAGATTGGCCGGGCACGGCGATTTTGCTGAATGAGGCCAGGCAGATGATCGCGCTGGTGCATCGGCGCTATCCGAGGGCGAAATTGACGCTCATGGGTGAGAGTATGGGGGCTGCGGAGACGCTGCTGATTGGCGCGGCGGGGGATCGGGCGGTGGCGTCCTATGTGTTGATTTCGCCTGCGGTGTGGGGCGGGCGGGCGATGCTCCCGCCGATGCGCTGGGCGTCGGCGGTGGCGGGGGTGGTCGCCCCTGATCTGCGGCTCAATGGGCATCAGGCGCATGTGCTGGCGACCGATAATCCGGCGGCCTTGGCCCGGCTGTCGAATGACCCGTTGACGATTCTCGCGGCGCGATTGGGGTCGGTGGCGGGGATTGTGCGCATGATGGGGCGCGCCCAGGCGATGTGCCGCGACTTTGCGCCCGCCCATGCGTTGGTGCTGTATGGCGGGCATGATCAACTGATCCCGAAATCGGCGCAGGCGCGGTGCTGGCGGGCAATGCCGGCCGATCCGGGGGTGGTGCTCGCTTACTATCCGCCAGATTATCATTTGATGGTCCTCGATCATCAGCGCGCGGTGCCGATGGGCGATATTCTGGCGTTCATTCGCGACCCCAAGCGACCGATTCCGTCAGCGGCGCCGAGCGAGGCGGAGATTTTCATGGGCGAGCATTGAGTTTGCCGCGAAACCGGGTTATTCGGATCAAGCGGGACCTGTAGCTCAGCTGGATAGAGCGTTGCCCTCCGAAGGCAAAGGTCGCACGTTCGAATCGTGTCAGGTCCGCCACTATATCAATGGGTTATGTTTGGTGCGGCGGCTGCTCCTGAGGCGGTTGAACCCCGATAGCACGCTGATTTCAACACCTAGAGCGCGAGGCTGATTCACGTTTGTCATTGCCGCGCATGTTGCGCGTCAATTCCAAACGATCAGGCTCTCCAAAATCACGTAGTCAGATACCCGCCATCCACAGGGATAATGGTGCCGGTGATATAGCTGGCGCGCTCCGAGGCCAGGAACACCGCCAGCGAAGCCGTATCGTCGGGGTTGGCCAGACGACCGAGCGGGATGCGGCGTAGAATTGCCGCCTCGATGGCCGGGTCGAGCTGGCTGGTGGTCATCGCGGTCGCGGTGACCGCAGGCGCGATGGCGTTCACGGTGATGCCTGCCGGGCCGAGTTCGCGCGCCAGACCCATGGTCAGTGCGGCGACGCCCGCTTTGGTGGTGCCATACAGCACGTTGCCGAGCGCACCGCCGCCGCGAAACGCCGAGACCGAGGCGATATTGATAATCCGCCCGCCGCCGCGCGCCATCATCGGTGCGATCACCGCTTGCACGCAGTGCAACACGCCCCGCAAATTGACCCGCTCCACCGCGTCCCAATCCTCGGCGCTGGCGGTCGCGACCGGTCCCATTTTCAAAATCCCCGCGCTGGTCACCAGAATATCCAAACCACCCGCACCCGATATCGTCTGCATCGCGGCCTCAATCGAGGCGGGATCGGTCACATCCATAGTCAAAGCCTGCATCGCGCAGTTACCCACACCATCCTGCGCGCGGATCTCCGCGACCGTCGCCGCCGCCGCCTCCGATGAGCGATCAGCGCAATGGACAATCACCCCCTCAGCGGCCAGAGCCTGCGCCACCGCGCGGCCAATGCCCGAGCCCGCGCCCGTGACCAGCGCAATGCGTCCCTGGAGTCCGAATTGCATCTCAACCTGCCTTGAGGCCAAGAATGTGACGGGCCTCCTGCGCTGTGGCCGGGCGCCGACCATACTCCGCGGCGATAGCGACCATTTGCGTCACCAACTCGGCATTGCTGGCGGCGAGCCGGGTACTATCGAGCCGCACATTATCTTCGAGCCCGGTGCGCACATGCCCGCCTTCGGCGAGGCACCAGCGCGCGACCTCCGCTTGCGAACGGCCAATCCCGGCAGCCTTCCAGGTGGCGTCGGGCAGCAAAGCGCGCAGTTCGCTCAGCAGAAAATCGAATATTTCCCGGCGCGCCGGCAGCGCATTGCGCACCCCGAGCACGAATTGAACATGCGGTCGCGGCGCCAGCAACCCTTGATCGGCGAGCGCCTTGGCGTTGTAGAGCATCGCCAAATCAAACAGTTCGATCTCGGGTTTCACCTGATTCGCCAGCATTGATCGCGCAAGGCCGGTGACAAAATCGGGCGGATTATCATAAACCTGGGTCGGAAAATTGGTCGAGCCGGTGGCGAGTGACGCCATATCGGGGCGCAGCGCAATACAGGCGGCGCGCTCATCCAGCGAGCGACCCCGGCCCCCGGTGGAAAATTGCACAATCATCCCCGGACAGTGGCGGCGCACCCCCTCATGCACCGCGGCGAACAAAGCCGGATCAGAGCCGGGCGATTGATCGGGGTTGCGCGCATGGATATGGGCCAAGCTCGCGCCCGCCTCAAACGCCTGATGGATCGATTCGATCTGTTCCGCAGGCGAAATCGGCACTGCCGGATTATCGGCCTTGCCGGTAACGGCGCCGTTGATCGCGACGGTGATAATGACGGGTTGGGTCATGCGCGCTCTCCGAGCAAATTCAGTGTTTTTCGATGAAGTGAAACGAGGTGATATCGCGCCGTTGGGCAATCTCGCGCACCAGCGTCAGCAGCGGCGTGGTCGCAAGCGGATAGCTGGTGGCAATCGGTCCGGCATCGCGCAACGCGTGGATTTCCGGTGCGGCGTAAAAGGCGGCGAGCAGCAAATCATCATCGGATTCGAACGGCCCGTGGGCAGCGCGCACCGCCGGAATGCCGGGTGCCAGCAAGGCGCCGGGTCGCTCGGTTATCCGCTCAGCACCACGACCAACCCGGTCGAGCAGGTTCTGGTCAATCGGGCCCGCGACCTCGCCATAATAACCGAGCACATATTTGCGCACCTCGTCCGGGATGGTGGCATAACGCTCGCGACCCATGACGTTGAGCACCGATTGGGTGACCACGAATTGCGCGAACGGGCTAACGATGATCGGGTAGCCCAACTCGCAGCGCACCCGCCCGGCTTCTTCAAGAATTTCGCCGAGCCGATGCTCGATGCCAATCGTTTTGAGCTGGGAGCGCAGGTTGGAAATCATCCCGCCGGGCATTTGATGGGCGTAGTGAAACGCGTCATACTCAGCAATCGCGCCCAGCGGCTTGCCCTCCCGCGCGGCGATATAAGCAATCCGTTCCGCCGCCGCCTCAACCAGCGCCAGATCAACCCCCGGATCATGGCCCAGCCGGGTAAGATTCCGCGCCACCTGCTCGGTGGCGGGATGCGAGGCGCCATTGGCCAGCGGTGAGGTTGCGGTGTGAATCACATCGACCCCGAGGCCGACCGCGCGAATAGCGACGGCCGGTGCCAGCCCGGTCAGGCAGTGGCTGTGCAAATGCAGGGGCAGGCTGCCGCAGGCGGCGCGAATCGCCGGGATCAGCGTGGCGATGCGCTCGGGGGTGAGCAGGCCGCTGGGATCTTTGAGATAGAGGGCGTCAATACCCAGCGCGACCAGCTCGCCGACCTTGCCGACATAATATTCATCGGTATGAACCGGGCTCAGCGTGTAAACCAGGCCCGCCGCGATATACAGCCCGACCTGCCGCGCCGCGCGCACCGGCACTTCGAGGTTACGAATATCGTTCAGCGCGTCATAGGGCGTGTGATAGCGCATGCCCTGGGCGCGAATCCGCTCAGCGGTCAAAGCGACGATGTCATCAGGGAAAAACTCGAACGTAAACAAGCTCTGCCCGCGCGTCATCACCACCAGCGGCGTCTCGGTAACCCATTCGCTCAGAATCCGCATCCGCTCCCACGGATTTTCGCGCAGGTAGCGCACGCACACATCAAACACCGCGCCGCCCACCAGATCAATCGCCTCGAAGCCAGCGCGGTCGAGCAGCGGGGCGATCTCGCGCATC
>JAJZEG010000329.1 GCA_021828605.1 Pseudomonadota bacterium
CCATCAGCAGCGCGACCGGCCTGGTCAAAAACGCCAATTCCGAACGGCTCAATGGCCACCCGTTCGATACCGATCTGGCCGCCGTCCTCAGTCGCCCGATTCGCGCCAGCAATGACGCGAATTGCTTTGCCATCAGCGAAGCGACCGATGGAGCCGGTGCGGGGGCGAAAACCGTGTTCGGGGTGATTCTCGGCACCGGCGTCGGCGGCGGCATTGTCGTCGATGGCCGCGTGCTTGAGGGGCGCAACGGCATTGCCGGTGAATGGGGCCACACCCCGCTGCCCTGGCCGCGTGCTGATGAAATGCCCCTGCGATCCTGCTGGTGCGGGCGCATTGGATGTTTGGAGACCTATTTGCGTGGCCCGGCCCTCGCCGCCGACGCCGACGGCCCCGACGCCCATGATGCGGGCCAACTCCCCGCGCGCGCCAGTGCGGGCGACCTATTGGCCAAGGCCGTGCTTGAAACTCACGTTGAACGGTTGGCGCGCGGGCTGGCGATGATTGTCAATATTCTTGACCCCGACGTGATCGTGCTCGGCGGCGGCCTCTCGCGCATGGATCATCTCTATACCCATCTGCCCGCTTTGATGCGCCCCTATATTCTCTCGGATCAGGTCAGCACCGAAATCAAACGCAATCAGCACGGCGATTCCTCCGGTGTGCGCGGCGCCGCCTGGCTCTGGCCGCCACCAAGCTGAATAGGTGCAAGGATGATCCTGTGCCGCGATTGCGATAGCGTCTTTGAGCGCGCGGCACGTTGCCCCCATTGCGATGGCGCCCGGCTGATCAGCCATCCAGAACTCACCCAACTCAGCATCGCCCATATCGATTGCGATGCGTTTTTTGCCAGCGTCGAAAAGCGCGACCGCCCCGATTTGCGCGACCAGCCGGTGATTGTCGGCGGCGGCAGCCGGGGTGTGGTCGCCGCCTGTTGCTACATCGCCCGGCTCAGCGGCGTGCGCTCGGCAATGCCGATATTCAAAGCCCTGCAACTATGCCCGGATGCCACCCTTATCACGCCCGATTTCGCGAAATACCGGGCCGCCAGCGACCAAATTCGCGGCTTGATGAGCACGCTGACTCCGCTGGTGCAGCCGCTCTCGATTGATGAAGCGGCGCTGGATTTATCCGGCACCGAGTCTTTGCACCGCGCGCCGCCTGCGGTGATGCTCAGCCGCCTCGCCCGGCGCATTGAAGCCGAGGTAGGGGTTACCGTTTCCATCGGCCTCGCCGCCAATCGCCTGCTCGCCAAACTCGCCGCCGAGCGCGACAAACCGCGCGGCTTCGCGGTGCTGGGCAGCGATGCGGCGCGCCTGCTCGCCCCGGAACCAATCTCACTCCTACCCGGCGTTGGGCCCGCTTTGACCCGCAAACTGAATGCGATGGCGATCACCCGCATTGGCGACCTAGCCCGGCTCGACCCGATTACCGCGCGCCTGCGGCTTGGTGAAGACGGCCCCAATCTGGTCGCCCGGGCGCAGGGCATTGATCATCGCCGGGTCGATCCGACGCCCAACCCGAAATCGATCAGCGCGGAAACCACCTTCAGCGATAATATCGCCGATCCGGCGATGTTGCGCGCCACCCTGGTCCAACTCGCCGATAAGCTCGCCCGCCGCCTGCGCGCTGCCGATTGCGCAGCGGGCAATCTCACCCTGAAACTACGCACCGCCCGCTTTGAAACCCGCAGCCTCGCGGTGCCTCTGCACGCCGCCACCCAGCTTGGCGAAACCCTTCGCGACTCTGCCGCCCCGATCCTGCTGACCGCCGCCGATGGCACGTTTTTTCGCCTGCTCGGCCTCGGCACCAACCGCCTGCTGCCTGCGAGCGAAGCCGATCACGGCGATTTGCTCGACCAAGAAACCCCGCGCCGCGCCGCGCGCCAGCGCGCCATCGATCAACTCACCGCCAAATTCGGCCCGAACAGCATTCATCGCGGCCCGACTTGATTTCGGTCTGGAACAGGTCGCAGCACGGCTTTGAACCTGAAATCCAACGGATTTCAGGTCCGGGATCTCCACTATGAGGAGATTTTTCTGAAAATGGCGGCAAATAAGTGAACGCGCCGATGGGGCCTGCCGAAACCCCACATAATGCCCGACCAAAAGGCCGAGCCACGGCCGGCAGATTTTCACCGTGTCACGACGCGTTCCTGAATTTTATGCACGATCCGGCTAAAACAATCCAGGGAAATCGATAAATGGCTCGGTTGTTCGTCGATTTCGATGATACGGCAGTTAGTCTTTTTCGGATCGCACTTTGAACCTGAAATCCGCCGGATTTCAGATTCGGGATACTCATTTATTTTCTCGTATCCACTTTGGCCACAAGCCCAAACCGGCGCAGCCGATGGCGCAGCTGATCATAGCTCAACCCAAGCGCCACAGCGGTGCGCCGCTGATTGAACCGATGCGCGCGCAACGCCGCCTCAAGCCGCGCGCGCTCATCTGTGGCGTTGGGCGTCGCCTCGGGCACCGCGTCGGGCGCCGACCGCGCCTCGGCGCCCGGCGCGAACGGATCTATCCGCAACGCGTCAAGCTTCTCGCGCCAATCGCCATGTCGGTACAGGCTGCGCTCCACCACATTGCGCAATTCGCGCACATTTCCCGGCCAATCATGCGCGCGCAACGCCGCCTCCGCCGCGTCAGTGAAGCCGGCGAAAAATGTGCGCCCCAATTCTGCGGTCATTTTTTGCGCGAAATAATCCGCGAGCAGCACGATATCACCCTCGCGTGCGCGCAAAGGCGGGATGTTGATCACGTCAAACGCCAGACGATCCAGAAAATCCCCGCGAAACCGCCCGGCGCGCACCATCGCCGGCAAATCCTCGTTGGTCGCCGCGATCACCCGCACATCCACCTGCACCGGCGTTGAGCCACCGACCCGCTCGAAACTGCCATATTCAATCACCCGCAGCAGTTTTTCCTGCACCGCCAGCGACGCATTGGCGATTTCATCCAAAAACAGCGTGCCCTTATCGGCCAGTTCGAACCGCGAGGCCCGCCTGCGCACCGCCCCGGTAAACGCTCCCGCCTCATGGCCAAATAACTCAGAATCCAGCAGCGATTCAGCCAAAGAGGCGCAATTCAGCTTGACCATCCCCTCGCTCCAGCGCGGCGATAAATAGGCCAACCGGCTGGCCACCACCTCCTTGCCGGTGCCGCGCTCGCCAATCACCAAAACCGGGCGATTGATCGGCGCTAAATCCGAAACATGCGCGAGCATGGCCAAAAAAGCCGGACTTTGCCCAATCGGCGTTGCAGGCGTTTCCGCACTCATCACAAATCCCAATAATAGGCGCCAATGATTAGCAATATCCCATCATTGGTGCAACCGAAATAATTTAACTATTTGAAAAACAACATAAATGATTTTGGCACGGCTTTTGCTTAACTGGTTGCTATCGACTTGCTATCGACTTGCTATCGACCGATTCATCCCAGGAGCCAACCATGAGTATTTTTTCGCGACTCTCCGATATCATCAATTCCAACCTGAATGCCCTGCTCGATCATGCCGAAGATCCGCATAAATTGGTCCGGCTGGTGATCCAGGAAATGGAGGACACTTTGGTCGAGGTCCGTTCCGCCGCCGTGCGGCTGATCGCCGAGCGGCGCGAAGCCGAGCGCCGGGTGGTCAGCCTCACCCGCGATCAGAATGAATGGCAGCGCAAGGCCGAATTCGCGTTAGCGCGTAACCGCGATGATCTCGCCCGCGCCGCCTTGCTCGCCAAATCGCGCGCCACCGCCGCGATCACCGAGGCGCAGGAGCATATCGCCCAGGTGCAATCGGCGATTGGCCAGCAAAATGAGGATGTCGGCAAGCTGCAAGCCAAGCTCGATGACGCCAAATCCCGCGAAAAATCGCTGGCAATCCGCCAGCAGAGCGCCACCACCCGTCTGCGCCTGAAACGCAGCCTCTATGATGAGCGGGTCACTGATGCGTTCAGCCGGTTCGAGCAGGTCGAGCGCAATCTCGATCTGATGGAAGGCCGCGCCGAGTCCTTTGAGCTTGGTCGTAACCCGGCCACCCCCAGCCTGCATGATGAGTTCGCTCATCTCGAAGCGGATGCCTCGGTCGAAGCCGAGCTTGCCGCGCTGAAAACCAAACTCAACCCGAACGATCAAGCGGCGTAAGCCAGCCGACCCAGGGAGTGTCCAATGGTTGAATACATGCCGTTCTTGATCCCGATTGTCGCAATTCTCTGCGTGTTCGGGCTCAAGGCTTACCGATTACATATTTACGCCCGGGGCACCGGGTTGAGTGCGCCGGATCGCGCGGTGCTCGACTCGCTCCAGGCCGCCGCCGGCCGGCTCGAAGCGCGCATCGCCACGTTGGAGCGCGCCGTGCTGGAGCATGACCAGGCGTTCAATCTCAGCGAACCCGAAAGGCGCGTGCCATGAGCAGCTTTGTCCAGGATGATGTCACCCAGCCCTACCCAAATGCGCGCCCGATGATTGGCGGTGTTTGTGCCCGTATCGCGGCCGTGAGCCACCTGCCCAGCTGGATGATCCGGGTAGCCGCCCTGCTACTCGCCTTCGAACTGCCGATCATCACCTTGATTTTTTATGGCGCCCTCGCTTTCGGCCTGCATCGTCGGCGTGCCCGCCTGCTGCGGCGCTGGTCAGGCCTGACCAACAGGCTGAATCGCCTGAATACCCCGCGCCCCAACCCGTTCTCAACCTTGATCGATCATCTGGCCAACCGTTTCGCCACACTCGATCAACGCCTCGCCCGCCTCGAACGTCGCTCGGGTCAGTAAGACCCTCGCTCAGCACCATCTGCAACGATCATCACCATAAAGGATTATAGTATGACCCAAGCCCTGAATATCGGATCGCTCGATCTGCCCGCCGAAAATCGGCAAAATCTGCTCCGCATGGCGCATCGGCGCGGCCTGCCCAGCCAAGCGAGCGCATCGCCCG
>JAJZEG010000355.1 GCA_021828605.1 Pseudomonadota bacterium
GTCGGCTTGGCGGCGGGGGTGATTTTCAAAGTGCCTGCTTTGTATCGGCAGAGGCTGGCGAGAGCGGGCACCGATCTCGCCGCGCGCCATGGCAATGGCGCCTGGTTTCTGCCGGTACCGGCGACCTTTATTCTGGATCGCGACGGGGTGGTGCGCTGGCGCTTCGCTGATCCCGATTTCACCAAGCGCGCGGAGCCGGATGAGGTGATCGCGGCGGTGCGCGCGATCCGGGCCGGGATGCCGGGATAGCGCATGGAACTGACCCAGGTTCGCTATTTCGTGACGCTGAGCCAGACGCTGAACTTCACCCGCGCGGCGGAGCGGCATCATGTCAGCCAGCCCGCTTTGACCCGGGCGGTGCAGCGGCTGGAAGACGAGTTGGGTGGGCCGTTGCTGTATCGGGAGCGCAGCCAGACCCGGCTGACCGAATTGGGCCGTTCGATGCTGCCGCATTTGCAATCGATGCTGGAGGCCGCGGATAATGCGATTGCCCTCGCCGCCGCCCAGCGCAGCCAGCCGCGCTGTAGCCTGCGGATTGGGCTTGGGCCGGGGATCGGGCTGAGTGTGATCGCACCCTTGGTCCGCAATGTGGTCGAGGCGTTGCCGAAACTCCAGGTGAGTTTTACCGAGACTGACCCGCCGCGCATTGCTGATTTGCTGCTCGATGATGGGTTGGATTGCGCCTTGCTGCCCGGCGATGGGGCGCTGCATGAGCGGTTGAATCGCTGGCCGCTCTATCAGGATCGGGCGGCGGTGGTGCTGCCGGGACAGCATCGGCTGCGCGGCAAGGATAGTCTGGATGCCGAGGATCTGGCGAGTGAAACCATTTTGATCGGCGATCAGTGCGGCGGGTTTGGCGGGCGGTTCGCCGAGGTGAGCGGCGGGACCACAAGGCAGTTTCGCTGTGGCGGCAATGCGGCGCATTTGCTTGATCTGGTCGGGGCGGGGTTGGGGGTTGCGATTATTTCCGAGCGGCTGAGCGTGCCGGATGCGTTGATCCGATGCAGGCTGGGCCAGCCGGTGTTGGAACGCGCCGTTCAACTGGCCTCGGTTGCCGGGCGCCCGCATGGCGCGGCGGTCGCGGGATTTATCAAATTGTGCCGCGCGCGGCCTTGGTGATCAACGCGACCGATTGGGTGAGCAGGGACGCCACCACATGGCGCTGGGCGGTGACCAGATCAGCGGCGGTGCTGCCCGCGAGCGGCGCCTGGGCGCGGAGTTGGCGTTGCAGGACCGGGCTTTCGCCAAAGCCGCGCGGCTTGGCGATGACCAGCGAGAGGCGCGCGTGGGCTTGATGGGTTGAGGGATCGGCGAGGAGTGATTCCAGGGTCGCATCGATAATCAGGCTCGGGGTGAGGGCTGAGCCATCGCCGATCACCGCACCGAAGCGATGGCTGGCTTGCAGCCAGGTGATCAGCGACGCGGTGATCGCTTCAGCGGGCGGGACCGCCCAGCGATTATAGTAGCCCCGATGCAGGCTGCCATTGGCCAGCAGCGTGAGCAGGCCGCGCTCGGCGAGGCCGGGTCCGGCGATGACCGAGCGGACCAGCACGATTTTGGTGCCGGGCATGGCGGCGCTCGCTTGTGGCGGGGCCGGGTCGAGCGGCCAATCGGTGCGGGGCTGGTATTTTTCGCGATCAAGCACGGTGCCGCAACCGGTCAGCAATATCGGGGCGGCGAGGATTAAAGCGCGGCGGTTCATGGACATGCCCTATCTCGGGGTGACGCGCGGCGGTGGGGCGCCGCGCAGCAGGATGGCGGGGTTGTGCTTGAGCGATTCAGACAGCTCGGCGAGGTTGCGCGAGGCGCTTTGCAGATTTTGCAAAATGGGCAGCATTTGCCGGTTCAGATTGGCGGTGGCTTGATTGGCGTTTTGCACCGTCGCACTGGTTTGCGCGAGCAGTTTGGGCATGGCGGCGCTGGCTTTGGCGAGGGCGGCGGAGGTTTGCGCGAGCGAGGCGAGCAAAGCGCGGGTGTTCGGGCCATTGGCGGCGTCGCGCACCGCCTGGGTGGTTGCCGGGAGTTTGGCCTGGTTGATCTGGGTTTGCAGGCTGCCCAGCAACGCGTTCGCGCGGGCGAGGGCTTGATGCACATCACCCGTGGTCATTTCGGCATCGAGCGACTGCACCAGCTGGTTAAAGGCTTTGATGGTTTTGCCGATTTTGATTTTGCGGGCGTTGGCGAGGAAGCCTTGCACCGCATCCTGCACCTGGGTCAGGGTGCTGGGGACGGCGGGGATGACCGGGGTGCGCGGTGTCCAGGGTACCGGGGCGACCGGATGTTTGAGCGGATCGACGAAGCTCAGCTCAAGATAGGCCAGGCCGGTAATGCCTTGCGGGGCGACCTGGACGCGCAAACCATGGGCAATCGCGCGTTCCACATCGGCATGTTCGCCCAATTTACGGCCATCGACGCGAAACCGCACCACCACTTGTTGGTACACCGGCGATAGGGTTTCGACCGATTTTGTCGGCGGATATTCGGCGGCGACCAGGCCGATATCGGTGACTTTACCGATGGTCACGCCGCGAAATTTGACCGGGGAGCCGACATCGAGCCCTTGCACCGATTCGGTGAAATAGGTCTCGAATGGCAATCCGGGACGAAAAGCGTTGCCCGAGAGCAGGAAAATCAGGCCGATCAGGGCGGCCACGGCACCCAAGGCGAACAGACCGGTGCGCAAAGCGGCATGGCGCGGTTCCATCAAAGACCTCTTTTTTGCACGGTTGCTTGGCGATTGAAGAAGGCTTGCACGGTGGCATTGTCACTCTGGTCACGCAACTGACCGGGTCGGCCCAGCGCGATCATGCCATGGGCGGCGCGATCGAGCATCACGCAGCGATCGGCGATGGCGAAAATCGATTGGAGTTCGTGGGTGACCACGACGAAGGTGCAATCGAGGGCGGCGCGCAAATCAAGGATCAGCCGGTCGAGCCCGGCGCCGGTAATCGGGTCGAGCCCGGCGGAGGGTTCATCGAGGAATAATAAAGGAGGATCGAGGGCCAAAGCGCGGGCGATGGCGGCGCGCTTGGCCATGCCGCCGGAAATTTCACCGGGCAGCAGATTTTCGGCATCGGCCAGCCCGACCAGAGCCAGTTTCAGCCGGGCGATGTCGCGCCGGGCCGATGGCGGCAGGTCGGTGAACAAGGTGAGCGGCAGAGTGATGTTTTGCAGCAGGGTCATCGAGCCAAACAAAGCGCCGGATTGGAACATCACGCCGATGGAGCGGCGCACCGCATCGGTTTCGGTGGCGACGTCATGGCCGAGCACGCTGATGCGGCCTGCGCTGGGGGCGAGCAGGCCGATCATTTGTTTGAGCAAGGTCGATTTGCCGCAACCCGAGCCGCCCAGCACCACAAAAATTTCGCCGACAGCGACGGTGAAGCTGACCTGATCGAAAATCAGCCTGTCGCCGAAGCGTTGGGCCACGTCATTGACGGTGATGGCGGCACTCATAGGCCGAGCCGGTAGAAAATGACGGCGAACAGCCCATCGAGCAGGATGATCGCGACAATGCCGCCGACCACCGCCGAGGTTGCCGCTTCGCCGACCGCGCGCGGGCCGCCGCCAGCGGTGAGACCAGCACGGCAGCCGATCAGGCCGATGGCCGCGCCAAAGACCAGGGATTTGAACAGGCCGAGCAGCAAATCATGCGGGCCGGTGGCCATTTGGATTTGCCCGATCACCGCAGCGGGCGGGAAACCGAGAATCATCATGACGGTGCCCATGCCGAACAGGCCCGCAATATCGATGCCGAGGGCCAAAGCGGGCATGACCAGCATGGCGGCGGCCATGCGCGGGATGACCAGCATGGTTTCCGGGTCGATGCCCATGGTGATCAGCGCATCGACCTCCTCATTGACCCGCATGGTGCCCAGCTCGGCGGCGAAGGACGAGCCGGTGCGACCGGCGAGGATGACGGCGGCGAGCAACGGGCCGAGTTCGCGAAACAGCGAGATCGAGACCAAGGCGGCGACATAGATATCGGCCCCGAACTGGCGCATCGGGATGGCGGATTGGAACGCGAGGATCATGCCGATCAGAAAACCCATCATCGCGACCAGCGGCAAAGCCTGGGTGCCCGCGCGATCGATCAGGCGGAAGAATTCGGCGCCGCGCAGGAAGCGGCGTTTGGCGGGCAGGCCGATTGTGGCGAGAATGGTTTCGCCGAAAAAGCCGATGCGGATGAGTGCGGTTCGGCCGATGCTGCTGGGCGTGCGGGTGGCGGGGGTTGGCGGGGCGTGATCATCGGCGGGCAAAGCGGCGCGGAGCTGGGCAAGCAGCTTGGCTTGCTCGGCGGTCACGCCAAGCCAGGTGACGGCGCCGCCATGGGTGCGCTCCAGGGTGAGCAGCAAAGTCGCACCCGAGGTGTCGATGATCGGGGCATGGGTGATGTCGAGGGTGAGCGCGCGGTCGGGATCGATGGCGGCGAAGGCGGGCGACCAGAGTGGGGCGATGCGACGCACGGTCAGATTGCCGCTGAATTGCACGGCGATGCGGGTTGCATTGACCTCGGTTTGCAGCGCGGTGCCGCTCATGGTGCGAGGCCGGTTGAGAATTTGATTAGACCTGGAGCCACCTGCACCCAACCATCCCAAATCATGGTGAGAGCGACATATAACACAATGGCGAGGCCAGCCCAAACCAGCCAGCGATGGCGGGCGAGCAGGCGGGCGACGAGTTGGGCGGCGACGCCCATCAGCCCGATGGAGACGATCAGCCCGCAAGCGAGCAGCCAGGGATGGTTGCGCGCGGCCCCGGCGACGGCGAGCACGTTATCGAGGCTCATTGAGAGATCGGCGATCAGGATGCGCAGGATCGCGGCGCCAAGGCCAGGCGGGGCGGTGCCGGGGGGATGGGTGGCGGGATGCGAAAATTCGCGCCAGGATTTCCAGGCGACATAGAGGAGCAGAATCCCGCCGGC
>JAJZEG010000092.1 GCA_021828605.1 Pseudomonadota bacterium
CGGCGCCTTGGCCGCAGCAACCAACGCCATCGCCAATGCGCTGGCCCAGGCCGGCGCCGCCCTGCCAAAGCTGCCCTGCACCGCACTGCGAATTTGGGAGGCGCTGCAAAAGCCGATTTGACCGTGAAATCCCCCTGCTTTTCACAGGGGGGTCCACGCTCATCAGGAGTTGCTTATGGCACCGAAAGTCACGCGTCCTGCGTCACGACTTCAAGCGACTTGCGGGTCGCTTTAATCGTGAAGGGTAATATCACCAAGGTAACCAAACCCGTTGCGGCCATAAACAAAAACACTGCCGTAAAGCCATGATTATGGAAAACGGATAATGCAATGATCGGGCCCACCGCACCACCCAGATGCCCGGCGCCATCGGTGAGCGAAACGCCGGTAGCGCGAGCGCGCGTTGGAAAACTCTCAGCGGTTAGGGTGTACATTAACGGCAGAAAAAACCCTAGAGAGCCAGCGAGCAGAAACACCGCAACATAAATCAGCAAAGATGTCGCCACAATGCCGATTGCGACGAAGCAAACGGTCCAAACCACCATGCCGGCAAAAATGATGTTTTTACGCTCGAATTTATCGCCTATCGCGGTGGCGAGGACTGAGCCGACAGGATATCCGACCGAGCTTGCCAGCATGAACACAATGCTGTGGGTCAGGGTGAAGCCACGGGCAACAAAAAAAGTCGGCCCCAGACCTAGCCATGTGTAAGTGCCGATATACCAGATGAACCAAAGAGCAAAAAGCAGGACCACACGACCGGCGAAGGGCGGGCGGAACAGAGCCCAGGTGGGGAAACCTGTGGAATGAACCTCCGGTGCTACGTCGATCGGGGCGGGTAGAAAACCGCCCGTGCGTTTTTTCGCGCGCGTCTCGGCGTGATCAATGATCGTCGCAGCCTCGGCAAATCGATTTTTGCTGAGCAGCCAGCGCGGCGATTCCGGCAGCCAGGGAAAGGCAAATAATGTCAGCCCGCCGAGCGCACCAAGGAAGAACATCGCCCGCCAACCCCAGGAAAAATTCGGGACCAGGATCAGAGCGGCGATTGGCACGATGCCTTGTCCCAGCATCGCAAAGACATTGGCCAGGCCGGTATAGCGGCCCCGCACCGAGGCTGGCGCCATCTCGCCGATATAGGCTGAAATCACGGCAATTTCCGCACCGATCCCCATGCCGGTAATGAAGCGCCCGACAACCATCGAGTCGAGGCCGGTGGCGAAAGTGGTGCCGATGCAGCCGAACGAGAAGAGCAATGTTGCGGTCGCAATGCCGCCTTTCCGACCAATGGCATCGGCAAAATTGCTATTGAGCCAGGCACCGACAACGTAGCCGATCAGACTCGCGGTGATCGGCAGCGCCTCCTGACCCGGAGCGAATTTCAGAACTTTGCTAAAGACCGGCAGGCCAAAGGCGACATTGGTGATATCAAAGAAGGCGATGAGATAGCCGATCCCGACCACCCACAGGACCGCGGTGGAATGCGGCCAGATCGGAATTCGGTCCAACCGGGCGACGAGGTCGCGTTCTGCGTTAGCGTCATGAGCCTTGATATTCATGTTCTTGATTTCCTCTGTTTTTTATGAAGCGGCGGTGGTTGATAAAACATCGTTGTCAAACAAAGCGGCGGCCCGCTTCATGCGCTGCAATCCAAGGACGGCTTCAGCGAGGCTGTTGGCTGGCGCGGTGCCCAGTACTGGCGCGGCGAGGCCGATAAATTTGGTCCGCAATTCCAGCGCTGTGAGAAAATGGTCGGGCTCACCTTTGGGCACGATCACGGTCTTGATGTAGGTCTGCCCGTCCGCAATAACCGTTAGTTTCCCTGACATATTGACCGGGAATTCCGCCTCGATTTGCGGATCATTCACGCAGGAGATTTGGTTCATCAGGCGACGAATCGCCGGATCATCACGTCGCTGATAGCTGTCCCATTCCATAGTCCCGCTGGCCAGAGCTGTGGCGATGACAAAGGGTCCACTGAACTGCGCGTCGACGATATTTCCGGGATTACGTTTTTTATCGACCGGCTCGCCAATGAGCAACATACCCGCCCGTGACAGGCCGAGCGTGACCGAGGTAATGGTCTCTGGCCGCAATTGATGGTCATCGCGAAGGAAAATCGCGGCGTCGATACCTGCGTGACCCCAGCGACAGGAGGGATAGGGTTTCACCCCCATCTGCATCAATTCCCAATCAGTGCCAAGATTTTGCGTCACGCGCTCAGGCTGGGGTGAGGGCGCATAGGCGTTTAGGAACCCGTGCTTGCCTTCGATCGGGTCCGCCGCACCGATGAAATTTTCACGGGCCAAAGTCGCGGCGACGAAGCCGGACATGCTGGCCCATCCGACCTGAAATCGTTTGGTCCAGGCACCGTTCGATAAAAACTGTAGGCTGCCAGAACTCTGGCTGAGGGCGATCCCGAAGGCAGAAGCGGTTTGTGGCGCGCTCAGTCCAAAAATATGGCAAGCGGCGGCGGCAGCGCCAAACACGCCACAGGTCGCTGAAGGGTGAAAGCCCCGGTCGTAATGGGCGCCTGCGGGCAGGGCCAAGGCAAGTCGGAGGGCGACCTCGTAGCCAGCGACGACGGCTTCGATAACTTCGATCCCGGATGCCCCGGTAATCTCGGCGGCGCCGAGTGCCGCAGGGATAACCGGCGCACCGGCATGAACGATCGCGGCGGCATGGGTGTCGTCGAAATCGAGTGAGTGCGCCAGCGTGGCGTTCACCAGCACGGCGCCGGCAGGGGCGTAGCCGTGATCATCGGCAAACACATGCGCGTTGCCATGGGCCAGCCCCAGAACACGCACCGCTGCCAGCAAAGCGGGCGTGCTCTCGGCGTCGGCGCGCGCGCGCACCACATTACCGATGCAATCCAGAATCAAAAACATGCAGCGCGTAACAACCTCTTGCGGTAGATCGTCATAGCGGAGCCCGCTGACAAATTCGCTCAACTGCTTTGTTATGGTCATGGTATTTCCCCCGGAATTTTGTTCAGGCCTATGGCACGGTGGCGCGGGCCAAAATCTGACGCGCCCGCAACCGGACCGGGGCGTCGACCATGGTGCCATCGACCGAGACCGCCCCATCCGCCTCTGAAGCCAGGATTTTTCTGGCCCAGACAATTTCGGAGTCCCTAGGCATAAAACCGGCTTTTACCGAAGCGATCTGTCGCGGGTGAATGCACAGCTTGCCGCCAAAACCCAGATTAAGCGCATAGGCCGCATCATCCTGGAGCAATGCCGCGTCATCGAGCGCCGTGGTCACGCCGTCGATCGGGGGCGGCAGATTGGCGAGGCGGGATGCCAGAACCAGCTCAGAGCGCGCGGCGAGGAGGGCCTCGCGCGTATGCGCGGCGCCAATATCCGCGCAGAAATCAATTGAGCCAAAAGCCAAGCGCATCGTGGCGGGCGCGCGCGCGATCTCTCTGGCCCGCGCGAGGCCGATTGCGGTCTCAATCAGGGCGATCACGGGCAGGCCGGTCGCTGCCGCGACGGCGGCGATGTCGGCGGCGGTTTCGGTTTTCGCGAGCATCACCATCGATAGTTTGAGACCCGCCAAAGCCTCGAGGTCTTGAACGTGCCAGCGCGTGCCGACCGGGTTGATGCGAACACCGATATCGATCCCCCCCGGCAAGAGGGCCGCGCGCAGATCGGCGCGGGCTTTCAATTTTTGGTCAAAGGCAACGGCGTCTTCAAGGTCGATAATCACCGCATCGGCGCCGGATGCGGCGGCCTTGGCGAAGCGTTCGGGGCGATCGCCCGGCACGAAAATCGGGGTAACGCTTACCATTGCGCCGTGGCTTCCATGGTTGGCACACCATCGGCGGTCTCAATCCAAAGTTTCAACCCGGCATCGTGCTCCAGCGCGCAGAGTCTGAAGGCCATGAAATCAAACAAAGGTTGCACACCACGGAAATGGAAAGTTTTAGGCGCGGTCTGATAAATTTTTGCTGCGAATTCGAGCAGCCACGTTGCTTGCAGCGGGCCGTGTACGATCAGGCCCGGATAATGCTCTTCGCTCATCGCATAAGAGCGGTCGTAATGAATACGGTGACCATTAAACGTCAACGCGGAATACCGAAACAGCATCACGGTGTTAGTGGTTTTTTCTTCGACCCATGTTGGCACCACGCGCTGAGCCGGCACCGCAGGGCTCGCTGGCGCGCCAGCATCGCGATAGACAATGTTTTGCACTTCTTCGATGGCGAGGCCGCGTGGTGACATAATCGCGTGTTCGACCGTCACGAAGCAGAGCGTGCCGCTCCGGCCGTCCTTGACCGAGACGTCGGTGATGACGGACTGGCGCTGGATTGTATCACCCAAATGCAGTCGGCCAACCAAGCGCAAGCGGCCTCCCGCCCACATCCGGCGCGGCAAGGGCACCGGCGGTAAAAATCCGCCGCGTGCGGGATGACCATCAGAACCGAGTGTGGTCGTGTTAGCGGCAGGCGGTGCTAGACACCAATGAATCGCCAAGGGCGCAATAAGAGGCGCAATATCATCGGACCCCTCATGATCCATCATCGCCGCATAGTCGCGCATCAACCGGGGCGTCACCAAATCTTCGACAATCTCGCTGCGACCAATCCAACGACGCAGATCGGGCAGGTCCAAGGCGGCGCTCATTTTACCATCCTTTCCACACTGAATTCGGCCAGGATGGCGGCGGTATGCTCACCGATCCCGGGAACCGAGCCGTATCGTCGAGGCGGGCCACTAACGACGGCTGCCGGGGCGGGCAGCCGCACCGGACCGGCCTCGGTCGCAACGACGATGCGCGATAAATGCGGATGCCGGGACAAATCCGCCATATCATTCAACGCCGCGAACGCGATATCGGCGGCGGTCAGGCGAGCGATCAGCGTGGCGCCATCAAGCCGTCGCAAAATCGTTCCAACCGCCGCGTCGGTCGCATCGCGATGGCGAACCCGCATGACATTGGTGCAAAATCGTGGGTCGGTGGCGAGATCAGGCGCATCAAGAACCGCCGCACAAAAAGCGTTCCACTCTCGCTCGCTCTGGATCGAGATCAGCATCTGGCGATGGTCTGCGGTCGCAAAGACGCCATAAGGCGCGATCGACGGATGGGCGAGTCCCATCCGCTGCGGCGGCTTGCCCGCTTCAGCGTTCAGCAGCGGCACAGTCAGCCATTCGGCCATGACGTCAAACATCGCGATGCGAATGTCGGCCCCATCGCCGGTTTTACCGCGCATGATCAGTGCTTCTAATATCGCGGCATGCGCCGCAGCGCCGGTGGCGATATCCACCATCGAAACACCCACACGCGCCGGCTCATTCGGCCCGCCGGTGATCGAGGCCAACCCTGATTCCGCCTGCACCAGCAGGTCATAGGCTTTGCGGTCAGCCAGTGGTCCGCTGTCGCCATAGCCGCTGATCGAACAGCAGATCAGACGCGGAAATTTTGCCCGCAAATCCTCAATGGCAAGACCCATCCGCGCCATGGCACCCGGCTTCAGATTTTGCACCATGATATCGGCATGGGCGATCAACCCGTTCAGCTTTTCGCGCCCGTCGGGCTGCGCCAAATCCAGAACGACGGATTGTTTGCCGCGATTGAGCCAAACGAAATAGCTCGAACTGCCGGGTGCTGAATCATCATAAAAGCGCGCAAAATCGCCTTCTTCTCGCTCGATCTTGATCACCCGCGCCCCGGCATCCGCAAGCCGGGCCGTGCAATACGGGGCGGCGACCGCCTGTTCCACGGCAATAACGAGCATCCCCTCGAGCGGACCGGCCATTTCAATAAGACCGGGGCATGCCCAGCACATGCTCGGCCAGATAACTGAGAATCAGATTGGTCGAGATCGGCGCAACCTGATATAAGCGCGTCTCGCGGAATTTGCGCTCCACGTCATATTCCTCGGCGAAGCCAAACCCGCCATGCGTTTGTACGCACGCCTCGGCTGCCGCCCAAGATGCGTCGGCTGCGAGCATTTTGGCCATGTTCGCCTCAGCGCCACACTCAACGCCCGCATCAAATAATTCTGCCGCTTGGTGAACCATCAGTTCCGCTGCGCGCATGTGCGCATACGCCTTGGCGATCGGAAATTGCACGCCCTGATTCTGCCCGATCGGACGGCCAAACACGCTGCGCTCGCTGGCATAGGCGGTGGATTTTTCGGTGAACCATTTCGCATCGCCGATACATTCCGCGCCAATCAAAATGCGCTCGGCATTCATTCCCGACAGAATATAGCGAAATCCTTGCCCCGCCTCGCCGATCAAACTATCCGCCGGAATGCGCATATTATCGAAAAACACTTCCGTCGTCGCATGATTCATCATCGTGCGGATCGGACGGATGGTGAGGCCGTGATCCTTCACCTTGCGCATATCGAGCAAAAATACCGACAATCCATCGGTGCGCTTGCTAACCTGATCGCGCGGCGTGGTGCGAGCCAGCAGCAGCATCAAATCAGAATATTCAGCACGCGACGTCCAGATTTTCTGGCCATTGATGATATAATCATCGCCATCGCGCCTGGCGGTCGTTTTCAGTGCCGTCGTATCCGATCCACTGGTCGGCTCGGTAACGCCAAAAGCCTGCAAGCGCAGTTCACCGCTGGCAATCTGCGGCAAATAGAGGGATTTTTGCGCCTCACTGCCATGCCGCAGAACAGTGCCCATAATATACATCTGCGCGTGGCAAGCCCCACTGTTACAGCCGGCCCGCTGCACCTCTTCGAGTATCGCGGCCGCTGCGGACAGAGGCAGTCCCGAGCCACCAAATTCTTCTGGAATCAGCGCCGCGAGCCAGCCATTATCGCCCAATTTTTTGACAAACGCCTCGGGATAAGCGGCATTACGGTCAAGCTCACGCCAATAGGCGCCAGGAAATTCCAAACATAATTTTCTGATATCGGCACGGATCTGGGCGTGCGGCTCACTCTCGATAGTCATTTCAACGGTTCGCTCCATTTGATCGCGAGCATACTATGAACCGCCCCAAGCCATATGGAAAATATATAAAAAGACTAGTATCCATCGTTTTTCAGTCTAGTGTCCTGCCCCTGAAATTCGTGGGTGAATTTCAGGGGCAGGACACTAAAATATTGAATTTGCTAGTGTCCACTCTAAATCTGAAATCCGACGGATTTCAGATCAGGGACACTAGGTAAGCATGCATGGACCTGCGCCAATTACGTTATTTCATTGCCATCGTGGAGGCTGGATCCTTCACCAAGGCCAGTGCATCCCTGCATGTCGCGCAACCAGCCCTCAGCCAACATCTCCGCATGATGGAGGCGGATTTTGGCGTGGCGCTGTTGGTGCGCCATCCGCGCGGGGTATGGCCGACCGAGGCAGGTGCGCGGCTGATCGAGCGCGCACGCGAGATTGAAGCCCGGTTCGGCGTTCTGGCCGACTATGTGCGGGGGCCTCAAATTCCGAGCGGTGACGTGCGGTTCGGCATGCCCGGAACCATCAACGAACAATTGGGCGTGGCGCTGATCGAAGCCGCACAAAAACTCTATCCAGATGTTAGAATCCGCATCTCAGAAGCCATGAGCGGCTATGTGCTGAGCTGGCTGCGCCAAGGCACGATCGATCTGGCCATGCTCTATAACGTGACAGACGAGAAAAACTTGCGGCTGCATCACGCCCTAACGGAAGAGATCCATCTGTTTGCTCGCATAGGGATGACCGGCGCACCATCAGGCCGCGCGGTGAGGCTGCAATCGGCCCTGCGGTTGCCGTTAGTGTTGCCCGGACGCACGCACGGATTACGCGAATTGATCGAGATCGCAGCCGCGACCATCGGCTGCCCTGTCTCGCCCGCCATCGAAATCGATTCCTACCGCCAGATCAAGGACTTGCCGGTGCGCGGTTTGGCGTTCGGCATGTTACCAAAAACCGCGATACGCCAGGAATTGGCCGATGGCATTTTTCAGGCTTGGCGCCTATCGCGGCCAGTTTTAATGCGGCGGATTTATCTTGGCTATCAGGCGGTAGCACCTTTGTCGACCGCCAGCCGCGCCATTGGCCAGCTGAGCTGGACCATTTTAAATAAACTGGTCGATAGCGGCGGCTGGACGGCGGTATGGAACGATCATGAAGTTCTTGAGCTTTATCCGTCGCTGTTGAAGCCAACCGAATTATAAAGTATATCCTTCATGGATATACTCATGAGGTTCTCATGTTGGCACGCACAACTCTCTTTCTGTCTAATCGTTCGCAAGCGGTGCGGTTGCCCAAAGCCGTGGCTTTTGCTGAGGATGTCCGTGAAGTGATCATTGTTCCGGATGGACCGCGGCGAATCATCGCGCCGGCCGAAGCCGCTTGGGATGATTTTTTTGACATGCCGGGGATCGCGCTAAGCGAGCGCGCGCAACCTGCTCTGCAGGAGCGCGAGCGCTTCTGATGTTACGCTATCTGTTGGATACCAATCTCTGTAACCCTGTTACTCGATATCTAAGGCAAAGGTTTGAACGACGGGATTGCTGACAATGAGTCAAGAGCCTGTTCTGCTGCCAGAGGGAATCTCCCCATCAAGCAGCCTGCTTGAATTCCTGGAGTGGGTCGCCGCACATCCACGCACGTATAGCGAGACGATGGATGCGTGGCGCACAAGCTGCCCGCGTTTGCCTGTTTGGGAGGATGCGGTGGACGGCAAGCTCGTCGAGCGGGTCAGCGCGGGACAAAAGACGCTCGTTCAACTCACCGGCGCGGGCCGCGATTTGCTGGCGGGTAAGCGTCCATGAAGGTCGCTATCCTTGACGATTGGTTCGATACGCTGCGCACGCTGCCGTGCTTTGCCAAGCTTGCCGGTCACGATGTGACCATCTGGAACGACCATGTCGAGGACGAAGACGAACTCGCGCGACGCTTAGCCGAAACCGAAGCCCTCGTACTGATCCGGGAGCGAACCGCGATCCGGGCCGGCCTTGTCGATCGCCTACCGCGTTTGCGGCTCGTCAGCCAGCGCAGCGTTTATCCGCACATCGATATCTCAGCCTGTACCCGATTAGGTATTACTGTGTCGTCCAGTCAGCACCCTGGCGTTCCGTCCTACGCGACAGCCGAACTTACCTTTGCCCTGATGCTCGCGGCGATACGACAGATTCCTCAGCAGATGGCATCGCTAAAAGCAGGACATTGGCAAATGGCGGTCGGCGCAACCGCCCGCGGCAAGACTCTCGGTATTTTCGGCTATGGCCGTATCGGCAGGCAGGTTGCCGAATACGGTCGCGCTTTTGGTATGAATGTGGTGTTCTGGGCGCGCGAGACCTCGCGCGCTAAAGCACGGGCAGAAGGCTGGGAGACGGCAACGAGCAAGGAGACGTTCTTCGAGAACAGCGACATCGTAACGCTCCATTTGCGTCTGGTCGAAGCGACACGTTCTATCGTCTCGCGTTCAGATCTCGCGCGCATGAAACCGACCGCACTCATCGTCAACACCAGCCGTGCCCCCTTGATAGCGCCCGGAGCATTGGTTGCGGCGTTGAAAGCTGGACGCCCAGGAATGGCCGCCGCCGACGTCTATGAGGAAGAGCCGCTGCGTGACCCGCAGAACCCGTTGCTACAGATGGATCGCGTTATCTGCACGCCCCACATTGGCTATGTTACGCGCGAAGAATGGGAGGTGCAGTTCAGCGACGTGTTTGACCAGATCAACGCCTACGCCTCGGGTTCGCCCATCAACGTGGTCAACCCCGAGGTGCGGAGCTTAGAAAAGCAAGCAACACGGGGTAATCCCTCGGTTTTTGACGGGGTTTGATGGAAGAATTTACGCGGTAACTTGCCGTTTCTGTGTGGGTGTGACCTCACTTACAGCCAGATTGGTTCATTCGTTATTATACGTCCAAAACCATTGACCTGCGATCTAGAGCGTTTTCCGTTCGCTTTGGCTCACGAACAACGCTCTAACCTTATTGTGGGCGGGCAACATCCAATCAAATGAGTCCGTTTGATTGGATGTTGCCCTAACGCGGATCGCTCGGGAAATAAAAAAAACAAGGAGAGCCTTTAACGTGACTGCAGAATTTCAGACAAAACCATATTTACAATTCTGGGGCAAAGCGGCCCGTGCCGAGGATGAAGGCTCACATTCGGATCAATGGCATCCTGCGGCGTTTCATATGCTTGATGTCGCGGCGGTCGCACAGGCTTGGCTTGCCGCGAATAAGCCGATCATTCCAGGACTGCCGCCGATCAGTGAAGCGACATGGCCAGCGTTGGTCACGCTTGTCGCCCTCCATGACATTGGTAAGTTTTCCCGTTCTTTTCAAGCAATATTGGAAAAACGTTGGCCAGCTGAATTGGGCCGCTACACTAAGCACCATGAACCAAGGCACGATACAGCCGGTTTTTGTCTCCTTGACGAACCAACATTTTACCGGCTGCTCACGCCGGTTATTGGCGCGCTGCCGCGAACGGATGTTCCGTTTTTATTGCGCGCTATTTGCGGCCATCACGGCAGCCCGCCCTGCGAGGAGATGCCCTCACATAGTTTTTGTGCGGCATCAAAGGCAGCGGCAGAGATGTTTATAACGGATCTGTTGGCGTTGTTGCAGCCCGCCGCGTTACCAAACATGACCGAGGATGAGGTAACCGCTCTGTCCTGGTGGTTGGCCGGCTTGACGGTTTTGGCGGATTGGATCGGCTCGGCGGACGCGTGGTTTCCCTACCCTGTGGCAGCGCACTCACTCGCCGATTATTGGCCGGAAGCATGCCAACGCGCTCAGAATGCCGTCGCCCAGGCGGGAGTGTCAGGGATTGCGGCCTGCGCCGCGTTGCCGCTGACCGAATTACTTGGGGCAAATCCCCCAACGAATTTACAGCAATCCATCGAGCATCTTCCCCTTGGCGCCGCACGCTCCTCGGTCTGTGTGATTATCGAAGATCAGACCGGCAGCGGAAAAACTGAGGCGGCGCTGCTGGTCGCCCATCGGATAATGGCAGAAAAAGGCGCGCAAGGGCTGTTTATCGCCCTGCCGACCATGGCCACGGCCAATGCCCTCCACGACCGACTTGATCGTTGTTACCAATCACTCTTCGCGGCAGGCGCAACGCCGTCTCTGGTGCTCGCACAGGGTAAACGCCATTTGAACGACCGTTTCGCTGCCGCACTCAAACGGGGTGTGGCCGCGCCGAACGCTGCCGAGGCGAACGCCGATGAAACCGCCTCCGCCCAATGCGCCGCGTGGATTGGCGCCGATCGGCGCCGAAGCTTTTTGGCTGATTGCGGCGTTGGCACCATTGACCAGGCTCTGCACGCGGTGTTGCCCACCCGCCATGCGCCGTTGCGCCTATTCGGCCTCTCGCAGCGTGTGCTGATTATCGATGAAGCGCATGCCTATGACGCGTATATGCAGCAAGAGCTGTTGCGCCTGATCGCGTTTCAGACGCGCCAAGGCGGGAGCATCGTTATTCTCTCCGCGACACTCGCGCAAACCGACCGACAAAATTTAGTAAATGCATTTAACCAGGCCCAAGGCCAGAAGGTGGCGAGGTTGGTCCATAATGAATACCCTTTAATCACCACCGTTACGGCCGAGGGCGTTAGTGAATCCGCCGTGGCGCCCCGAGCGGCATTGGCCCGAAACATGCAGGTCACTCGGTTGGCGGATATTGCTGATGGCATCAGCATCGTGCATGCAGCAGCTCAACGCCGCGCGGCGGTGGGGTGGATCCGCAACACGGTGGATGACGCGGTTGCCGCCTATACCATGTTAGTACAAAAAGGTATTTGTGCGACCTTGTTTCATGCACGATTTGCCATGGGGGATCGGTTAGCTATCGAGGAGGCGGTGCAGGCGCGTTTTGGTAAGGATAGTAAGCCCGATCAGCGTGCTCATGTCGTGGTCGGAACTCAGGTGATGGAGCAAAGTCTCGATCTGGATTTTGACGTCATGATTTCCGATCTGGCCCCGATTGATCTGTTGCTCCAGCGCGCCGGTCGCCTATGGCGCCATCAACGCGGTTCGCGACCCGAAGATGCGCCGCGCCTTTATGTTATTTCCCCTGAGCCATTGCCCGAGCCGCCGAATGACTGGCTGAAAGATTATCGCGGCACGCGGCTGGTTTATCAAAATCATGGCGTTCTGTGGCGTTCGGCAAAGGCTCTTTTTGCCCATCCGACAATCAAGCTTCCCGGCGACGTGCGCAGTCTGATCGAGGCGGTCTATGCCGCCGATGCGCCGATCCCGGATGGCTTGGCCGCGCAAAGTGACAACGCGACGGGTCGCGAGGCAACGGCCCGCACGGTGGCGGGACAAAATTTATTGACCTGGGAGGATGGCTACGCCCAAAGCAACGGGCCTTGGGCGAGCGATATCCGCACGCCGACGCGACTTTCCGATCCGAGTTACACGTACCGTTTGGGATTATGGGAAAACGGTGTGATCACACCGTGCTGCCCACATCGCGACACGGCGAAATCCTGGGCGATGTCGGAAATTACCCTCCCCGCACGGCGGGCAAAGGGTGTGCCAATCGAGCGCGGCACACGGGCTGAGGCGCTCGGGCGCCTGCGCGCGGGTTGGAATCGCTGGGAACAAGAAATACCGGTTTTAATTCTGGAGCAGGACGGCCCGGATTGGCGAGGGGCCGTGCTCGCCAACGCCGAGGGTCAAATCCAGCATGTTCGCTACAGCCGCGACGCTGGGCTGGTTTACGACGGGTAAGCCCTTGTAATCGACTTCCCCGGACGGTACGGTGAACACCATGTTCTCTGCAAGGCAGAGATGGCCCGTTGTTCTGTGATTATTGGGAGCAAAGACGCGAACGTTCCCTGCCAAGCGGGGATAAAAAATAAGTTGTTCTGTGATTATAATTATATTGACACAGGCGGACTGATTGTGCCTATATAAAAACGTCGGGTGGTTAGAACACCCGACGTTATTTGAAGTCACCGATTCGAATATCCGCCTGATCGCGGGATGGAAGGAGTTTTTTATGGCTCAGCAACCCAGAACCAAAATACTTTAATCGGGGGTTAGTTCCCCCGCACCACGCTTTTTATACCTACCAGCGCTTGCGATACGCAAGTGGAGAATAATCGATCATGCCGTTTTCATTAATTAACGACCCATGGATTCCCGTCCGGCGGGCTCACTCGGGTGCCAGTCATAGTCGCCCCGCTGACCTCACCGCCAACATCACCACCGACCCGGTGCTCGCGATCAACTGGCCGCGTGCCGATTTTCGCCTGGCAACTTTAGAATTCCTGATCGGTCTGCTGGCCGTCGCCTGTCCGCCAGCAGGGAGGCGGGACTGGCCCGCTTCCTATCACAACCCGCCCAGCCCGACAGACTTGGAAGCAGCCTTTGCGCCTCTGGCCTTTGCGTTCGAGCTGGATGGGGATGGCCCGCGCTTCATGCAGGATTTTGACGATCTCACGGTCGGGGATAATGATGTTGCCACGCTCCTGATCGAATCGCCCGGTGAGCAAACCTTAAAGAAAAATGCCGACTTATTGGTCAAGCGCGGTCAAGTTCTGCGCCTGTCACGGGCGAGTGCCGCCATGGCGTTATTCACGCTGCAAACCTATGCGCCCGCCGGTGGCGCCGGGAACCGCACCGGTCTGCGCGGCGGCGGGCCGCTCACCACCTTAGTCGTGCCTGCGGGCGGGGCCTCCTTGCCACTCTGGCATCGGCTCTGGGCCAATGTGCCCACCGGCCAGCCGGCACATTTGACTGAATTGCCGCATATTTTCCCCTGGTTAACCAAAACCAAAACCTCGGAAAACGACAAAAAAGTCGTCCCAATTGACCCGAATAACCCGCATGACAGGTTGGCGTTTTGGGGCGCGCCGCGCCGCATCCGCCTGAATTTTTCCTCAGCACAATCGGGCGAGACCTGCGATCTAACCGGTCAAGCCGACACAGTGATGGTGCGTTCGTGGCGTCAGCGTCCGAACGGCGCCAATTATGACGCTTTTAAACATCCATTGACGCCCTATTATCGACCAAAACCGAAGGAATCACTCTGGTTGCCCGTGCATCCGCAGCCGGACGGCATTGGCTATAAAGATTATCTTGGCCTGCTGGTCGCGCCGACGAACGATGCCGAAACCCTAAAACCCGCAGCGACCATCGCCACTTGGCGCGGTGACCGGGCACGCGCCGTGCAATCGGATGATGGTACGCGCTGGGGCATTCTCGCGGCAGGTTTTGACATGGATAATATGAAAGCCCGGGGCTTTGTCGAAACCGAACTGCCGGTGATTGATGTGGCAAATCCGGACGACATTATTCGGTTTGATGAAATCGTCACCGGCCTCGTCCGGGCTGCGGATGAAGTCGCTGCGCTGCTGCGTCAGGCGGTGCGAGGCGCTTTGTTCAGCGAAGGGTCGAAACCCGAGATCAAGACCGGATTATTCAACGATCTTCGTGCGCAATTCTGGCAAGAAACCGAACCGGCCTTCTATCACGCGCTGGGCCGCGCGGCGGATGGTGTGCCGCGTGACGCCGTGTCATCCGGATTTCTGGCTCGTCTGCGCCCGACCGCGTTCCGCCTCTTTGACCAAGCCGCCCCCATTACCGTGTCCACCCATCCGGACCGCGTAGCCCGCGCGGCAAAATGGCTCGGTGTCTGCTTGAACGGCTACGGTAAGGCGGGTCGCGTTTTGTTTAGCGTTCTTGGATTGGAAGCGCGCGAGGAAAAACCGAAAAGGAAATCGGCATGATCAAGCCAACATCGGAAACCGCGACTATCATTAAGAGTTGGTGGCGCGCGATGCACCCGGATCAGGCGACGGGCTATCGGGGCGACCGCGCGGGACTCGCAAAATTACGCCGCGCCGCGACGGTGATCGAGGCCTCCATGGAACCGGCGGCAATCGATTTATGTCACAAGCTTGGCGTTGGCCCCGCCGCGATGAGCGAGGTGGCGCTGATCGCCGCCGTGCTGGCGGATTTACGGAAAGCAAGCGCGGGCGACACGATGGCCAAGGCGCTGGGTCAACCTGATAGCGCACCGCGTTGCTCGGCTCTACGATTCCGCCGGATCTTGGAGGCAAACGATCTGGACACGCAGCTAACCGCCTTTCGCCGGGCATTGGCGCTGCTCGACCATAAAGGCGATTTAGGCGACCTGATCCAGAGTTTGCTGGACTGGAACAATCAATATCGGCGCGACGCACGCCGCCAACGCTGGCTGTATGATTATTATCAAACGACCCTGCCTCTCGAAAAACCCCCATCGATCGTTACGGAGACTGAACAATGACCGATTTTCTACAATTGCATTTCCTGACCTTTTACCCGCCCTCAAACCTGAATCGCGACGATCTTGGACGGCCAAAATCGGCCATTATCGGGGGCAGCACGCGGCTTCGGATTTCCTCTCAGGCCCTGAAACGCACATGGCGCACATCCGATGTGTTCAAGACCGCGCTTGATGGTCATTTGGCCAGCCGCACCCAGCGCATGGGTGAGGTTATTCAGGAGCATTTGCTGGCTCGGCAGGTGACGCCGGAAAAGGCGACTAAAATCACCCGTGACATTATCACGGTTTTTGGCAAACCCAAGCCGGAAACCGATAATACGCCGTTATTCACCGAGCAACTCGCTTTCATTTCGCCCGAGGAACGCGTGGCGGCTCTCGCGTTGGCGGACCGCATGGTGGCCGATGTAAAATTTGATCCCAAAAAGCAAGCTGGAGAAATTTTGCGCCGCAGCGACACCGCCGCCGATTTAGCGATGTTTGGCCGAATGCTGGCCGATAATCCAGACTATAACCGCGAAGCGGCGGTGCAGGTGGCCCATGCGGTGACCACCCATAAAATCATGATCGAGGATGATTACTACACAGCAGTTGATGACTTAAAAAAGCCGAGTGAAGACGCGGGTGCTGGATTTTTAGGCGAGGCCGGATTCGGTGCCGGCGTGTTTTACATCTATGCCTGTATCAATCGCACATTGCTCCAGCAAAATTTGGGCGGGGATGATGCGCTCGCCGGTTTGGCCTGTGCGACGTTAGTGGAAACCGCAGCCACCGTTTCCCCTACCGGCAAACAGGCCAGTTACGCATCGCGTGCGCGGGCCAGCTATATTTTGGCCGAACGGGGCACCGACCAACCTCGCTCTCTCACGGCGGCGTTTCTTAAGCCGGTGAGTGAGAGGGAGCCCGATGGCATGATGGCCGCTTCAATTCAGGCCTTGAAACAGCTCCGGGCCGATATTGCCAAAGCCTATGGGGATGGTGCTGGACCGCAGGCGGAAATGAACCTGCTGAACAATGAGGGCACGTTGGAGGCTATTAAGGCGTTCTGCCGGGCCGGGGTCTGATGGGACAGCAATTTCTAACCGCGACAGTTTTCGCTCCCTTCGCCTCCTTCGGCGGCCTTGCCGTCGGCGAGCGCCGGACCGCCGAGCGTTACCCCACCCGCTCGATGCTGATCGGCCTGCTAGGTGCTGCGATGGGCGTTGAGCGGGCCGACGAAACGGCTCAGCAGGCACTGGCGCAAGGCTATTTGTTTGCTGTTCAAATTTTTAGTGCGGGTCGACCCTTTTCTGATTACCACACCGCGCAAATGCCATCGCGCGGCAAAACCCGCTTCGCGACCCGGCGTGAGGAGTTAGCAGCGCCGGAATTAAACACGGTTTTGACCAGCCGCGATTACCGCACTGACTTTCTGGCCGGCCTCGCCGTCGCGGCGGCGCCGGGCGCGCCGCATCGGCTGGAGGATGTGGCGGCAGCGTTGCGCAGCCCGCATTACACATTGTCCCTGGGCCGCAAATCCTGCAGTTTTGGCCTACCCCTCGACCCCACAATTGCCGACTATGCCGATGTCCGCGCGGCGCTGACCTCAATTTGGGAGTCGCGGGTGACGAACAAAGTGAAATCGAACCTGTTCAACATTCTCGTCGCAACGACCGAACCGCCGGGGCCGGTGGTCATGGATACCGCGTTAGTTCCCCCTGGATGCGACCACGTGATTGAGTTTGTCCGCGATCAACCGATCTCGCGCCGCCGGTGGCAGTTTGCCCTGCGCGAGGCCGCGATCCTGCACGCCCCGGAGGTACCGTCATGAGCTTTCTGGTGCGTGCCCGCCTGAAAGGCGATGCATCAATCGCCTCGATTGCCACCTTATTATTGCCCCAGGACGCCGCGCGGCGGGCTGAGGCGTCGCACCGCTTGCTCTGGTCGTTGTTCGCGGGCGACCCCAGCGCCCGGCGTGAATTCCTTTGGCGCGAGGAAAATGCGGGAACATTCTATATTCTGAGTGCGCGGGCGCCGGATGAAAACGCGATTTTTGATGTTGAGGTCAAGGAATTTGCCCCGGCTCTGGCGGTTGGTGACAGGTTGCGTTTCTCCTTGCGAGCCAATGCGACCCGGGCCTACAAACGGCCCGGCGCGCGTCGCAGTCAACGCGCCGATGTGGTGATGGCGGCGCTTGCATCCTTGCCCACCCATGAGCGTTCATCGCAGCGCCAAGCCATGATCCAGGAGGCGGGTGCGGCATGGTTGGCCGGACAAGGCACGAAACATGGCTTTGAGCTCTGCGCCGCGCCACGGGTCGATGGCTACAACCAATGGAAAATTCCGCGCGGCAATGCGGCCAAAATTGCAATCGCGACACTCGATTTCGACGGTATTTTGCACATCACCGATGCAAGCGTTTTCACGGCGGCGCTCACCAAAGGTTTTGGTCATGCCAAGGCCTTTGGCTGCGGTCTGATGTTGATCCGCCGCGGATGAACGGTCTGAAGCCGCCTAAGCCGATCCCGATCAAGGAACGGGCATCCATCCTGTTTCTGGAGCGTGGTCAACTCGATGTGATTGATGGCGCCTTTGTCCTGGTCGATGTGAATGGGGTGCGCACGGTGATTCCCGTCGGTGGATTTGTCTGCCTGATGCTGGAACCGGGAACCCGGGTCAGCCATATGGCGGTGGTCCTGGCTGCCCGTGCGGGCACATTGCTGATTTGGGTGGGTGAAGCAGGGGTGCGGCTTTACGCTGCGGGCCAGCCAGGCGGTGCGCGCGCCGATCGGCTGCTCTATCAAGCGCAGCTGGCGCTCGATCAGGACGCGCGATTAAAAGTCGTGCGTCGCATGTATGCGCTGCGTTTTAATGACGAGCCACCCGCGAAACGCTCGGTCGATCAGTTGCGCGGAATCGAGGGCGCGCGGGTTCGCGAATATTATAAAGTGCTGGCCGACCGGCATGGGGTAAAATGGACCGCGCGGCGCTACGACCCGAAGGATTGGGATGGTGCGGACATCATCAACCGGTGTTTGTCCTCGGCGACTGCCTCGCTCTATGGCTTGGCCGAGGCCGCCATTTTAGCCGCAGGCTATGCGCCAGCCATCGGTTTTTTGCACACCGGCAAAGCGCAGAGCTTTGTGTATGATATCGCCGATATTTTTAAGTTTGAAACCGTCGTGCCGGAGGCATTCCGTGTTGCGGCGGCGGTCGACCATAATCGTGCCTTGGATGGTGAGCGGATTACCGACCCGGTTGCAACCACACGGCGCCGCTGCCGCGATGCGTTTCGGCGCACAAATTTGTTGGCAAAACTCATTCCAACCATTGAAGATGTCTTGTCGGCCGGAGGATTAACGATGCCGGAAGCGCCGGACGAGGCGCAGCCGATTGCCATTATCGACGACCCCAGGATCGGCGATGCTGGTCATCGTAATTGAAAATGCGCCCCCGCGATTACGCGGTCGATTAGCGGTTTGGCTGCTGGAGGTGCGGGCGGGCGTTTATGTCGGAACCTACGGCAAGCGCGTGCGAGAGATGATTTGGGAGCAAGTGGGCCAGAATATCGACGATGGCAACGCCGTTATCGCCTGGGCCGCACCAAACGACGCCGGGTTTGAATTTGATACCTGCGGCAAAAACCGTCGAGAGCCGGTCGATTTCGATGGCTTCCGATTGGTAGCATTTTTGCCAGAGGCCAAAATGGGATTGGCAAAGAAGTAGTCAGACCTCAGAATATAAGGTCTCTTCAGCCAGGATAATTTCGGTAGGATCTTTGACACGTGAATAAGTGAGTGGATACAATCATTTCCACGAAGAGCGTTCCCCGCACACGCGGGGATGAACCGGCGGCGGACAGGATTAGCCGTCGTGCGATGGCGCGTTCCCCGCACACGCGGGGATGAACCGCCGTTCAAGGCACGCGGGCACGTCATCAAATTGCGTTCCCCGCACACGCGGGGATGAACCGACCCCGGCCTAATTGAGTCCATGACCGAAA